>JAJXUK010000004.1 GCA_021782915.1 Actinomycetes bacterium
GCGCGAACCCCCAGGCCCTGGGAAATCACCGACGCCACAATGACCTGGTTCTTGACCACGACACACCTCCACCGAGGTGTTCACTATGTCGCGACAGATCTGTTCAGTATCTCGTGAAGGCGGAGACCCTTACCTCCACCGAGTGGAGTGGAGTTTGCCCCCTCGACGTAGAGTTCGCCGAGGCCGCGTGTGTCTCATGACGGGAGCGCGAGTGGAAACTGTAACCCTTCGCAACGGCGTTCGAATGCCAATTCTCGGTTTCGGCGTCTTCCAGATTGCCGACGACGCCCAGTGCGAGCGAGCCGTATTCGACGCTCTTGAGCACGGCTATCGAATGATTGACACGGCCGCGTCATATCTCAACGAGCGCGCCGTCGGTCGGGCTATCGCGAAGAGCGGCATTGCGCGCGAGGAGCTCTTTGTCACCACCAAACTCTGGCTAGAAAACGCGGGCGACGACGCAACGCCCAAGGCTTTCGCCACGTCTCTGAAGAAGCTCGGGCTCGACTACCTCGATCTGTATCTCATCCACCAGCCCTTCGGTGACTACTACGGCGCCTGGCGAGCCATGGAGCACCTCTACGACGAGGGCCTCATCCGAGCGATCGGCGTGTCGAACTTCTATGCGGATCGCCTCGTCGATCTCATCCTGCACAACGACGTCGCGCCGATGGTCAATCAGGTGGAGACGCATCCATTCTTTCAGCGCGTGACAGACCAAGCGACCATGGAAGCGCTCGGAGTCCAGATAGAGTCGTGGGGCCCATTCGCCGAGGGGCGAAACGACTTGTTCTCGAATCCGGTGCTCGTAGGCGTGGCCCGGAGCCACGAGCGAACGGTTGCTCAAGTCACTCTTCGCTGGTTGATCCAACGACGCGTGGTCGTCATCCCCAAGTCAGTCCGATCGGAGCGCATGTCGGAGAACATCGACGTCTTCGACTTCGCCTTGTCCGACGACGAGATGGCGCTCATCGGCACACTCGACACGGCCAAGAGCCTCTTCTTCGACCACCGCACAGCGGAGGCGGCCCAGTGGCTAGGCGAGCGTCACTTGGACTTGTGACGCGTTTCTCTGCTCCGCTGAGCATGTTCACCCGTCCGTGCGTCCCGAACCCGCGGCGATCCTGGGGCTCTAGGGCGAGCTCGTCGGACGTCAGCCGCCGCCTCGAGGGTGTGGGATCGAGCACGAGCAATCCACTCGGCTAGCCGGGACGGCGAAGCGTGTACGAGCAGCAACGTGACACGCGCTCGAGCGCTCACGAGGACTCGCCTCAGTCAGCGCCAAACGAGCTCGACGCCAACACAGCGTTCGCGTGAGTCGACCACCCAACGTCGGTGTCGCCGAGAACATCTCGGGCGATGTCACGCACGGCGGAGAGGACGCCGGCTCGGGCCACGGCTTCGGCGGCTTCGGACGAGCTCGCCATCACGCGTAGGACAGCGGTAGTCGAATGCGGTGCACCGAGATAGATGAGCCGAATGACCGGGTACGCATCGCGTGCCTCGAGCGCGCGAGCCAAGCGGCCCGGGAAGTCCTCCAGATCAGTGACACTCTCCACCCGGCACGCGACACTCACGTCCCATTCTCGAGTTGCCGTCACAGCTGTCACTGTACGACGCGCACCCTCGGACGCGCCCGCACAACCGGCACCCTCGCACCGCCTTGGCCGGCACCGCCCGCCGGTGTTGGGCTCTTCTTCACCTCACAAACTCGGCGTACGTGTGGCGCGCCTTAGCGACCACGACAACACGCCCTTCGAGACTTGCGCGCGCAACGCGCCAGAGCGTCCAAGCGGAGCCGTCCGTGTCAGGTCAGCGACACGGTCGACGACTACGGTGCGAGCACCGCGTGCCGTGGATTCCTGCGCGCAAGAGCCCGACGCCAAGGATCGGTGGCCATGAACGTGGCGCGAGACGCGCAGCGGTCTTGGGATAGGCGGCGGCTCCATCGACGAAGGAACGCGAAACGACTCGCTCACGCGCGTGCGCTCCGTAGCCGCGCAGCGCCGCGGCCCCGATACACTGGCTGCTTCGAGAGACCCAGGAGGTGATCATGCGCACGGAGCCCCCGAGTAGACGAAGCGTCGGCATGACAACCCCGGGACCTCGCGCGCTCTAGTCCACGTCGAGCCAACTCCCGCGGGTCCGCCGGCGCTGAGTCATACCACGACCAGCCCACCGTCTTCAACCGAAGGATTCCCCATGGCCCGCCTCCGCAGCGACGCGCGCACGCGCCTGCCCGCGCGACGCACTCCTCATCACACGCACCCCGCTCCGGGCTCGACTGACTCCCTCGGCGCCGCCCGAGACAGCGCTGTGCTCGACGCCGCCCACCTCGGTGACATCCGGGGCGCGTTCGGAACGATCCCCGCGCACCAGTCTGCGGAACCGCGCTCGTGGTCCGGTCCCCTCAAGACCCTGTTGGCCGTCATCGGCCCCGGTCTGATCGTCATGGTGGGCGACAACGACGCCGGTGCGTTCTCCACCTACACCCAGGCCGGGCAGAACTACGGCACGCGGCTGCTGTGGACGCTGCTGCTGCTCGTGCCGGTCCTCTACGTCAACCAGGAGATGGTCCTACGCCTCGGCGCCGTCACGGGCGTGGGCCACGCACGACTCATCCTCGAGCGCTTCGGGCGCTTCTGGGGCTCCTTCAGTGTGATCGACCTCTTCATCCTCAACGCGCTGACGATCGTCACTGAGTTCATAGGGGTGACGTTGGCCGCCGGCTATCTCGGAATCCCCAAGCTGGTAGCGGTGACCCTGGCCGCCGTCATCATCATCGGGTCCGCCTCGACCGGTTCCTTCCGGCGCTTCGAGCGCATCAGCCTGATTCTCGTAGCTGGTTCGCTGCTCCTCATACCGATCTTCGTCATGGTGCACCCACGGGTCTCGACGATGGCCCGCGGCTTCCTCGTTCCCGGCATGCCGGCGCACGCTGGCCTATCCACCGTGATGCTGCTCATCATCGCGATCGTGGGCACGACCGTCGCACCCTGGCAGCTCTTCTTCCAGCAGTCCTACGTCATCGACAAGCGCATCACGCCCGCGTTCATGCGCTACGAACGCGTCGACCTGTGGCTGGGCATCGTGATCGTCGTCGTGGGCGCGGCCGCCATGTTCGGCTTCAGCGCCGCGGCCTTCGCCCACACCAGTGGCGCGGGCCACTTCACGAGCGCCGCCGGTGTGGCGAGCGGCCTCGCGCGCCACGCGGGACACCTCGTTGGTGTCCTCTTCGCGATCGCTCTGCTCGATGCCTCCATGATCGGTGCGGCCGCGGTCGGCCTGTCCACGGCCTACGCGGCGGCCGACGTCACCGGGCGCAACCATTCCCTGCACCGCTCGATACGCAGCGCAAAGGGCTTCTACGCCACCTACGGCGCCCTCATCGCCGTCGCGGCGGCCCTGGTCGTCACGCCCCGGGTTCCACTCGGCCTGCTAACGGAAGGCGTTCAGACGCTCGCTGGCGTCCTCCTGCCCAGCGCCACCGTCTTTCTGCTGCTCCTGTGCAACGATCGAGAGGTGCTCGGCCCGTGGGTCAACACGCGGGCCAAGAACGTGTTCGCGGGCGTGGTCATCTGGGTGCTCATCATCCTCTCGCTCGTTCTCACCACCAGCGTCCTCTTCCCCCACATGTCGCGCACGGAGATCGTGAACATTCTGATTGGGGGTCTCGTCGTGGGAGTCGTCGGGGGCGTGTACATGCGCCTCAGCACACTCCGCACGGCAACGCGTCCGGCGCCCGAATGGCACACGGATGATCCGAGCAGCTGGCGCATGCCGCGATCTACGCTCCTGAGTCGGCCGTCGCTGACATTCCGCGTCCGCTTTGGGCTACTCGCGCTGCGTGGCTACCTCGTGGTATCCGCCCTGCTCGTGGCGGTGCGCATCATCCAGGTGGCGCTGAGCCGGAGCTAGTGCAGCGCTGCGCCGCGCGAATCGCACCACCGTGGCCGCACTTCGTCACCGCGCACGCTACGCCTGGGCGTGCCGACGAGATCTCTGGTGACGGTCGAACTCTCTGGGTCGGAGAGACGTGTGCGACGCTCAGCGATGAGCCAGCTGCTACAACGTGATCGTGCCCGTGACCGCGATGACCCACGCGCGCGACACACAGCGGTGCGACAGCTGAGTGACGCTCTGGCGGCTCGTCACGTTGAGCGAGGCGCTACCCACGAAGGATCCGCCCGACACGCTGCCCGCGACGTAGGAGATCTGAACGTGATTGCTGGCCTGCGACACAGAACCACTACTCAGGGTGAGTCCCGTAGACGGCGCCATCTTGGGACGCGGGTCCCAGCTGACCGAGCCCGCGCTCAGTGAGGGCAGCGCGCCGCTCGGCAGGCTCAGGCAGCCCGCCGACGTGCTGGTTGGGACCGAAGGCGTGGACGTGGAGCGCAAGATGACGTGTCCGGTACGCACGCGTGCGCCCGACGTGCTCTGACAGCCCTTCTCGTGTCCCGGCGTGATGTTCAGGTGTACCAACACGGAGCCGTCCGCTCTCAGCACGGCGACACCGTGCACCTGACAGGTGATCGTTCCGGTGGCCGCCTGGCCGCTCGGCCGATGTCCCTCGCCGTAGCCGTAGCCGTAGCCGTAGCCGCTGTCCTGTCCGTTGCCGTGGCCATGCCCCGATCCGTGACCCTTGGCCATGGCCACACCACCGACACCGACGATGAGCCCGACGGTTAGCGCAATCGACACTGCTGTCTGCGAGACCTTCATGCTGACCCTCCCCGGCGGTGATCCGACAGAATCACCCGTCCCATAAGGCTAACGGGCCACGGCACGCCGACTCCGAGCACCGCCGCGCGTCGCGCCAACCGACCAGGGCTGTAATACCTGATCCACGCACCCGTCGCCGGCCGTCGTCCGACTCACAGGTCTTTCTCAGGGTGCGGGACCGACGTTGCACTCACCGCAGTCGCCTCGCGTCACCCGCGAGTCGACCAATTCTCTCGTACAGGCCAAGACCGGCCGCCGCGCGCACGAGTCGAAACTGACTGGCGATCTGCGCGAAGACCTGCGGCGAGTTGTCAGGCCCGAGAGGAATGGGAAGGATCAGATAGCGCACGTCATCAGCCACGGGCAGTCGTGTCCCGGATTGAGACGGTTGTCCGTAGTACTGCGCATCGAAGGGCGTGGGCCAGAGGTACACGTGGGTGCTGTGATCGATGTGAGCCACCATGGGCCATATCGCCGAGACGACCGCGTCGGCAGGAAGGGCCGCTTCAATGGTGGCGTACGACTGAACGGTCTGAGCCGGTGCGGTGTAGATGGTTGTGGCTGAGAACGGTGCCAGGCCCCACACCGCGCAGCTCCAGAGAGCCGCGCACAGACTGAGCGTGGCGAGCAGGATCTGGCGACGCCGAGACCGCTGGCGAATCACGGCGTACGCCGCCGCCATCACCACTAGTGGGGCCAACATCATCGAGAACTGGTACACGATTTGATGCATGTATCCCAGAGAGCTGATCTCATTCTCCGCGACCACGAGCACGCTCAACAGAGCCACCTCCGGCGCCACGAGAAACGACAGGCCCACCGTGCTGGCCACCTGCCACAGGTAGAAGGGGCGACCCTGCGAGACGAGGTACGCCACGAGTTGACCGGGCCGGTGAACGAGGGTGCCCAGTAGTCCCCCCACGCCGCCGAAGGGCACGTAGCCGGCGTACATGCTCGCGGCTCCCAAGAAAGCCGGAATGATGAGCCAGTTCGCCGCCATCGCCCACGCGACGGCACCGAGCACCACGCCAAGTCCAACCCGTCGATCCCGACGAAGCGCAAACCACAGCCCCAGAGGAACGACGAGGAGCGCCGCGTCCTCCTTGACCATGAGGATCAGCAGAGCGCTGACCACGAACAGCCCGGTTCGCGACTCCAGGACCGCGTAGACCGCGATGCTGACGAGAGGCACCCCAAACGCTTCAGGGTGGAACTGATCCAAGTTTCCCTGCTGCAGCATGGGGTTGAGCAGATAGGCCAGAGCCAGCATCGTGGCGGGGCCCGAACCGGCGTAACGACGGGCTATCAGATAGATCGGCCACGCCCCGCTCGCCAGGAGCAACGTCTGAAGCACGAGGAGACCTTGCGGCTCCGGGAAGATCCGGTAGAAGGGTGCGAACAGCAAGAGGATAAAGGACGTGTGATCACCGAACAGATTGCGCCCCATCACGGTGACAAAAGGAGCCTTGAAGTGCGTGATCAACCACAGCCCTTGATCGAAGATGGCCAGATCGAAAGGAGGAGACGCGTACTCGTTGAAGATCTTCAAGCTCTGTGTGGCAAACCAGAGGACGTACAGGACAACCGCGCCCACCACAACGACGTTGCGCGGCTCGATGAAGAACGACCACAGTCGTGTCCACCACCGTTGTTGCTCGCCCGACCGTCCCTCAACGACCGAGAGCGGCGCAGTCGGACCCGACTCTGGGTGGGCGGCGGGCCAGTAGGCATCGGTCCTCAGCAGCGCCTCGCGACTTGCTAGCCAGCGAGGAGTCCCGCGCAGGACGTCGTGGACCACGCGCCGCAGTATGGGCAGATCAGACGACGAAACTGAATCACGTCCCGGGGAGACTGGCACGTCCAGACGCTACGAGCCCGCAGGCTCCTCCGCAATGCTTTCCGAGGTGACACCATCGATAAGAGATGCGACCGAGGCAACGACGCGCGACGGCCGATACGGGAAGCGCTCGACGTCCTCCGAGTGCGTCACCCCGGTGAGGACCAAGACCGTCTGGAGGCCTGACTCCAGGCCCGCCAGCACGTCGGTGTCCATGCGGTCGCCCACCATCGTGGTGGTTTCGGAGTGTGCGCCGATCTTGTTGAGCGCCGTGCGAATCATCAGTGGATTGGGCTTGCCCACAAAGTAGGGCAACGCCCCAGTGGCCGTGCTGATCAAGGCGGCCACCGAGCCCGTCGCCGGAAGTGGCCCTTCGCTGCTCGGGCCGGTCGGGTCAGGATTCGTCGCGATGAAGCGAGCGCCGTCGCGAATCAGGCGCACCGCCATCGTGATGCGCTCAAAGCTGTACGTGCGCGTCTCGCCGAGGACCACGTAGTCCGGGGCGCGGTCGGTTTGGGTGTAGCCGGCCTCGTAGAGCGCCGTCGTCAGACCCGCCTCACCGATCACGTACGCGGACCCGTTCGGACGCTGGGCGGCCAGAAACCGTGCCGTCGCCAGGGCCGAGGTCCAGATTTGATCCTCGGGAACGTGCAGGCCGGTCGCTGACAGGCGGGCCGCCAGGTCCCGCCGGGTGAACATCGAGTTGTTCGTCAAGATGAGAAACGGCGTCTGACTGGCCTGCAGCGCGGCGATGAAGCGATCCGCGCCCTCGATCGGGTGATCCTCGCGTACCAGCACCCCATCCATGTCGATGAGCCAGGCCTTCGTCATCGGTGTCACCTCCGGCGCCATGATGACACAGCCGCGGTGGTCCCGGAACTAGGCGGGACGCGACTTCGCGAGCTCGTCCAACTGGCTCTGCAGCTGGGCGCGCGCCTGATCCGCGTGGCCGTTGAAGATCGCGAGCGCCAGGTTGAGCCGATCGGCGACCCAGTCGTCCAGTGCCGCACCGAAGGCGAGCACCGTCGGGTGCTGACGGTTCGACACCGAAATGGTGATCTCCCCGGTGCCGTGCTCGATGCCGATCAGCTTGGCGTACGCGGCCTCGGCCGTATGCGCCGCGCCCTGAAAGACGATCCGCTCAGAGGTGATGGACATGGTGCCGTGATCAATGGCCGCCGGGGTGAGCTGACCTTGGACGTAGTGCCCGCGCGTGGCGCCGACCCGGTAGCGCACGCTGCGTCCGCCCATCGAACCAATCGGAATCGAGATGCCCTGGGAGGCACCCTGGTAGTGCCCCGGGCCGCGAACCTGGCCGACGAGCCCGACCTGGCTGACCTGTCCCAGCAGACGCTCGCTCGCCTTGAGCATCAGCGCCGCGGACTCGACCGTCCCGGTGCCCTCGGCCAGGGCCAGCAGACTCTGCAACTCGGCCACCTGGTCGTTCCAGACCGCCATGTCCTTGGCCACCTGGGCCTCGTGCGCGTGCTCCTTGAACTTCTCGAACACCTGCCCTCCCCTCGTGCGTCTGGCCAGGCTCACGCTAGCGCCACGGTGTCACCAAGACCGAAACCTCCGCGGCGATACGCTGCGCCCGTGAGCTACACACCCAATCCTGATCGCTACTCGAATTCGCCGTTTCGTCGCGTCGGCCGCAGCGGGCTGCTCCTGCCCGCCATCTCGCTGGGGCTCTGGCACAACTTCGGCGACGACCGACCTCTCGACACGCAGCGAGAGATCCTGCGACGCGCCTTCGACCGCGGCGTGACTCACTTCGATCTGGCCAACAACTACGGCCCGCCCTACGGCAGCGCAGAGATCAACTTCGGTCGAATTCTGCGCGAGGACTTCGCGCACCTGCGCGATGAGCTCGTCATCTCGACGAAAGCGGGCTGGGACATGTGGCCCGGACCCTACGGCGACCTCGGCTCGCGCAAATACCTGCTGGCCAGTCTCGACCAGAGCCTGCGGCGAATGGGACTGGAGTACGTGGACGTCTTCTACCACCACCACTTCGACGAGACGACACCGCTGGAGGAGACCATGGGCGCACTGGACGCGGCCGTGCGCCAGGGCAAGGCGCTCTACGTGGGCATCTCCTCGTACTCGCCCGCCCGCACCGCCGAGGCCGCAGCGATCCTGCGCGGACTCGGCACCCCCCTTCTCATCCACCAGCCGTCGTACTCGCTACTCAATCGCTGGGTCGAGGGTGGACTACTCGATGTGCTCGAGGCCGAGGGTGTCGGGTGCATCGCCTTCTCACCACTGGCTCAGGGCCTGCTCACCGATCGATATCTCCAGGGCGTGCCCGAGGACTCGCGGGCCGCGCGAGCGACGTCGCTGAGCACTGACATGTTGAACGCGCAGAACCTCGAGCGCGTGCGCGCGCTCGGTGCCATTGCCGCGCGCCGCGGCCAGAGCCTGGCACAGATGGCGATCGTCTGGACGCTGCGCGACCCGCGCGTGAGCTCCGCGCTCGTTGGCGCGAGCTCACTCACCCAGCTCGACCAGAATCTCGACGCGTTGGGCAACGCCGACTTCAGCTCGGACGAGTTGGCCGAGATCGACCGCTACGCCGTCGAGTCGGGCATCGACCTGTGGCGCGAGGTGGCGAGCCGCTGATCAGTGCTCGAGCAGGCCCTCGGGCACGGCGTCCAGTGTGCGCAAGATCGCCTCAGCCAGTTCGCGCGCCGAGTGCGCGTCCAGCTCGAGACCGACGCGAGCACTCGCACCCTGGTCGCGGTTGAGCACGTCGATCATCAAGGCGTGCCCGGCGCCGTGGTGCACGGGGTGATCGAAGTACACGCTGGCGCTGGTGGCGTGGAACCAGCCCACGGCTCCCTTGGCGCTGCCCGTGAGGCTCAGGGTCTCAGTGTTGTAGGTGCACATGCTGCCTCCTAGGCGAGGTGCCGACCGAAGAAGTCCCAGATGAGCGTCCATCCCGCCACCGCGGCGTCGGGCCGATAGCTCGGACGCTCGACGGCGAAGAAGGCGTGCCCGGCCCCCTCGAAGGTGTGGTGCTCGAAACTCTTGTCGTGCGCGGCCAGAGCACCGGCGAGTTGCGCGGTCTGCTCAGGTGACGGGTACTGGTCCTCGGCTCCGAAGAGGCCCAGCATCGGGCACGAGAGATTCGGGAGGATCTCCGTGAGCGCCGTGACCTTCAGGGTGTGCTCCGCCGGCGGGTTCACGACCACGAAGGCGCCGTAGCAGTCCACCGCCGCGTCCAGCTCCAGCGAGCAGGCCGCCAGGACGCTCTGGCGCCCGCCCGAGCAGTAGCCGATGACACCAACCTTGCCATTCGAGCCCGGCCGCGACCTCAGAAACGACGCCACCGCGTCGACGTCGCCCACGAGGCGAGGGTCTGGCACTCCCCCGAGGGCGCGCGCCGCGGCGGCCGCGTCGTCCGCGCTGGCCCCGGGCGCCTCACGGCTGTAGAGGTTGGGCATGGCCGCGGCGTAGCCGAACGCCGCGAACTTGCGCACGATCTCCTTGGTCTGCTCGTCGAAACCCGGCATGTGATGGATCACCACGACCGAGCCGTGCGGTCCGTCGGCCTCCGGCACCGCGGCGTACACCTCAATCGGATCTCCCCCGTGTCCGGTCAGTTCCGTGGTGTACGCGCGCAGGTCCGCTGTCATGTCACTCCTCGAGTCGATGAACTCCCCGGGTGCGACACTAGCCAGGCGTGCAGCTCCTCAGGCCGTCAGCGAGGGAGCGCGCTTGGGCGCCGTGAAGTTCGGATGCTGCTCACCGGAGACCTCCTCGAGGGACCGCGCGGCGGGCTCTGGCAGCACGAGGGTCACCAGCAGACCGGCCAGCGCGGCGATCGCGGCCACGATCAACATGCCGCGAAGTCCGACGTGCTCCTGCAGTTGCGGCACGAGAAAGACGCCGACGAAGGCTCCGAACTTGCCGATGCCCGCCGCCACACCGTGTCCGGTGGTGCGCATTTCGACGGGGAACACCTCGGAGGGCAGCACGAACGTCGTCGTGTTGGGCCCAAACTCGGTGAACAGGTAGCTGAAGCCGAAGATCGCCATGAACGGGACCACCGTGCTGGTCAAGACGGGCACGACGCCGAGCATCGCGAAGCACGTGGCCATCACCGAGAAGCCGATGAGTTGCAGGCGACGGTGCCCCACGCGGTCGATGCGCCAGACGGCCAGCAGGTATCCCGGCAGGGCGAAGATGACGAAGATGGCCAAGGTCAGCCAGAGCTTGTCCGTCAGTGTCGCGTGCGGCGACACCAGTTGCAGGATGCTCGGCAGGGAGATCGTATTGCCGTAGTAGGCGTAGTCGAAGAAGAACCATGCGCCCGCGGTGCCCAACACCAGGGTCAGCATCCGGGGGTTGGTGAGAAAGGCGCGCAAGCTGAGCTGCGGTCGCTGGACCCCCACGGCCTGGTCCGAGGCGATGGCCCCACCAGCGAAGTGATGCAGTTCACGCGCGGCACGCTCGTGCTCGCCCCGGACCGCGGCGCGAAAGCGTGGGGACTCGGGCATCTTGGCCCGCAAGTAGATCACTGCCGCCGCCGGCACCGCACCCAGGCCGAGCATGAGACGCCACGTCACGCTGTCGCTGAGTCCAGCGGAGATCAGGGTGACTCCGACGAGCGGGCCGACGATCAGGCCCAGCGCCTGCATCGAGAAGACCAGGCCCACGAGACGACCCCGATCCGCGCGATTGGCGTACTCGCTCATCAGCACCGCCGAGACCGGATAGTCCCCGCCGATGCCGAGGCCCAAGACGAGACGCGAGACTATGAGGAAGACCAGGTTGGGCGAGAAGGCCGAGGCCAGCGCCCCGAGGATCATGATCAGCGCCACGGTGGTGTACACCGTCTTGCGCCCCAGGACATCCGCGAGTCGACCGAAGACGAAAGCGCCGAAGAATGCCCCGAGAATCGCCCCACCGCTCACCCAGCTGGTCTGGGTGGTCGACAGGTGCCAGTCCGTCTTCAGAATGGCTGCCACGGTGCCGATGACAAAGAGGTCGTAGGCGTCAGTGAAGAAGCCCATGCCGGAGATGATCACCGCGCGACGGTGAAACTTGCTGCGCGGCGCCTCGTCCAGCAGCTCGCTGACCGTGGGGACGGAGGCCGCCAAACCGGTCTGGGGAATCTCACTGTCCTCGTAGACGACATCCGTCCCGTCGGCCATCGTGCCTCCCACTCGCCCGTGCGTGTCGAGTGTGTCACCGACAGGTGACGACATCTCCATCGGCAGGTGAACGACAGGTAAACAGTGGAGGAAATCTTGTGATCGGTCACGGAGCGTGATTCCTGGGAGGAGAGAACGCCAGTCCGTATACTCACGTCAATGGAGAACCTGCGCCTCGAGCCAATGGATCAGGAGTACTACGACTACCTAATGGCACTGCTGGAAGTGGAGTACAGCGCCGAGCAGGTGGCCTCGGGCAGTTGGAACGAGAAGGACGCGGCCGAGGCGTACCGGGAGCAGACGAGTCGATTCCTGCCAGAGGGACTCCAGTCGCCCGGGTCTCATTTGATGCTCGCCTACGACGGGCCGTTGCGGGTCGGCCACGTGTGGCTGGGCCCGACACCGCAGGGTCCCGACGGGGACATGTGGATCTTCCACATCCTCGTCGACGAGTCGCTACGCGGACGTGGCTACGGGCGTCGGCTACTCGTCTCGACCGAGGACTACGCGCGGAGCCTCGGCGCGCTGCGCCTGGGCCTCAACGTCTTTGGCACCAACGCCGTCGCCCGGGCTCTCTACGACTCCAGCGGCTACGAGGTGACGGCCCAGCGCATGCTCAAGGACCTCTAGAAGCTAGAGGTTCTGCTCGATCTCAGCCATCTCCTCGAGCACGGCGTGACGGTCCTCCTTGGCCGGCACCGTGAAGTACGGGTTCCCCTTGAGCCAGTAGATGGTCATCGGGATCAGCCCGAGGGCCATCGCCCCCAGTCCAACCCACAGGGTCGTCGCGTTGAGCCCGGGAATCGTCTTGAAGAACATGACGACCATGAAGAGCGCGCCCACGAACGGCCAGAGACCCATGAAGACAAAGTTGCTGAGGGACTTGAACAGTTGGCGCCGGTACAGCATGACGACCGCGATGCCGGCGAGCGAGTAGTAGATCGCGATCTGCAGACCGATCGCGTTGATGGCGTCGCCCAGGATCGAACTGATGGAGCCCACGTACTGGCTGCCGATGAAGAGGCCGAGCGAGATGATCGTGACCACACCGGTGGCCACGATGGGGGTCTTTCGCTTGGCGTTCACGGTGCCGAGTGCCTTGGGCAGGGTCCGGTCCCGACCCATCGAAAACAGGGTGCGCGTGACCTGGATGATGGTCGTTTCCAGCGTGGCGATCGTCGAGAGCACCACCGCGATGACGATGATCTTGCCGCCGGTGCCGTGCCAGACCTGCTGACCCAAGACCGCCAAGACGTCGGCCGAGTTGTTCGAGATCTGGCTAGAGGTGAGCACGAGGTTCGTCGCAATCGTGAAGACCTCGAAGAGGACGAAAACGAAGACGATGCCGACGATGCCCCCGAGGCCGGGCGTGCGCTTGGCCCCGCGGGTCTCTTCGTTGAGGTTCGCCGTCACGTCCCAGCCCCAGTAGTAGAACGCCGCCACGAGCGCACCAGCGAAGAAGCCCGATGATCCGTGGAAGATGGAGGGTGAGAACCAGTGCCAGGAAAAGGCGGCCACGTGATGTCCGTGCACGAGGGCCAAGACTGCGAAGAGGATCAGGATGGCAATTTCAATGCTCGACATGATGATCTGCACCGTGACGGTGATCGTCACCCCAGCCGCGACCGCTCCGACCATCAACAGGAAGAAGATCGTGCCGATCAGCGTGACCTCACCGACGCTGTTGGCCGCCGAGGCCGAGAACAGGCCCAACAGGTTCGCCCCAACGGGCACCGTCGCGGCCACCATGAAGATCAGGGCCGAGACGACGAGGGCCCATCCGCTCAGATAGCCCAGCGCCGGGTGCAGCGCGCGGCGCACCCAGGAGTAGCTGGCCCCCGCGTTGGCCTCGACTCGGCCCAGGAAGTTGAACGCGAACACGATGCCGAACATGGCGATTCCGCAGTAGAGCAGCGACGCCGCTCCGCCTAGTCCCACCGCGGCGAACAGTGTCGCGGTGGACGCCGCGATCGAGTACCCCGGCGCGACACCCGCGACCGCCATCACCACCGCGTCGAAGAGGCCCAGGGCACCCCCCTTCAGCGAGTGCTCGTGCGAGGCGCGCTGGGTCATCAGTTCATCAGTCACGGGTATCGATCCTCCGTTTGGCACAGATCGGCCACTGTATATCGAACCCGGCATCCCGGCACGTCGAATCCGCCCGCGGCCTCAGTACAGTTGAGGCGATCCGCGCCCGGCCGTGGCGGGGAAGAAGGATCCTGATTCGTGCCACGCCTGGTCCAGTTCGACGTCGAGAACACCACGCAGCTCACGGACCGCGAGTTGCGCCGGCGCTGGACCGTCTTTCACGAGTCCATCCACGTGGTCCAGGGCGCGTGGTGGCGCCGTGCGCTGGGTCGCATGCTCGGCGTCGAGACGCGTCGGTACCGTTTGGCCCGAGTCCTGGGGCGCCCGGTGCTGCGCGTCGCACGAGCCCTCACGGGGCGCCAAAAGGTCGAGGTGCCCCCGGAGGTCACCGCCGTCAGCGTGGTCGCGCCAGAATCAGGCTTCCCGATCAACTACCACCCTCGGCCCCTCTCCGCGCTCGGCGTCGAGCTGCGAGGTGATGAGAACTTCCCGCAGGTGGAGATCCTCATCATCGACGCCACACAGACCGACGCACCAGATCTTGGGGCCCTCAATCGCCGCCTCGAGGACAGTGCCGCGGCGTGGACGTTCCTCACGGACGCGGCCACGAGTCCCATCGAGCGAGCGGCCGCTCTGCTGGTGCTGCTCGACGCGGCGCGCGAGGGCGATGACGTGCTCTTCGCCGACGAGGCCGGGCCGCGGCACGCCGCACCCATCCTCAAGCCGCCGAGCGTCGGGCCGCACACGCTGCTCAGTTACAACGTCGTGGGTCGCCCTGCGCTCATTCGCACCGACGCCCTGCGCGCGGTGGGCGGATTCTCGCCCGGGGCCGGCTGGGCCTTCGAGCACGACGCCTATCTGCGTCTCCAGGAGGCGGGTCGGCGATTCCACCACGTGGCTCGTGTCCTGCCGGCGGGTCGCCCACGTGAGGAGTTCAGCGCCGAGCGCCTCAATCCCGCCACGCTGCGCGTCGTCACGGCGGCGATGGCCCGCCGCGGCCTGGGTGAGGTGGCCGAGACGCGCGCCACACCCGGCGTCATTCGCTGGTCAGCGCCGGTGCCAACACCGGCGCCCCGCGTCGACATCATCATCCCCACCCGCGACCGCCTGGATCTCGTCCTGCAGTGCCTGGAGGCCATCGAGTCCACGACGACGTATCCCAACTACGACGTCATCCTGCTCGACAATGACTCGGCTGAAGCGACGACGCTGGCGTTCTTCGAGACGACGAAATACCGCGTCGTGGCCTGCCCGGGTCCCTTCAACTACGCCGCGATCGTGAATCGTGGCGTGGCTCACTCGAGCGCGGAGTTCATCATCACGCTCAACAACGACACGGTCGTCATCACCCCGGACTGGATCGAGCAGATGGTGGCGCTCGCCGCACTCGATGACGTGAGCTTCGTCGGCGCCTGCCTGCTGGACCGAGACGGCACGCGCGAGCACGAGTCGATCGTGATCGCTCCCTACCCACAGCACCTTCGCACCGACTCGAACTACCCGCACGCCGACCAGTTCGCCGCCGCCACGCGCGACGTCGCGGCGGTCACGGGAGCCGTTCAGATGGTGCGACGGGCCACGTGGAACGAACTCGGCGGCATGGACGAGCTGCTCAAGGTGGTGATGAACGACGTTGACATCTGCCTGCGCAGCCAGGACGAGAACCGCTTCGTCGTCTACACACCCGACGTGCGCCTGTTCCACCACGTCTCCAGTTCGCGCGGCACCCTGGACCCGCTGGAGGACCGCAACCGCTTCATTCGGCGCTGGGACATTTTTGGGACGTTTCGCGACCCCTTCTTCGCCGAGTCGCTGCTGCTACTGGGCGAGACCATGTACTACCGGCACCGTGAAATCGATCCGGGATCCGGCACCCCGGGGTCCCTCTTGTAGCCTGGTCGGGTGCATCCCTGGGCAGAGCGCCTGCACGGCGTCATGAACCGCCTGCCTCCGTGGCTGGGTCCAGTGTTGCTCATTGTCCTTGCGGTGCTGGCGGGCAACGCCATGTACCTGACGGGCCAGACGATCAATGACCCCATCTCCTGGACGGCGGGGATCTCGCACCAGTTGTGCCACGTCACCTGCGGGCGCCCCGCCATCGACCCGAACGTCGGCTTCATCACCCAGCCCATGGGACATCTCGCGGCCTACGACCTGCTCCACGGGCACCTGCCGCTCTGGAACTACTACGAGGGCCTCGGTGCGCCCCTGGCCGGAGAGATGCAGTCCGCGGCCCTGTTCCCGCTCACGCTGCTCTTCGCCTTCCCCGCCGGGCTGCTCTGGTTCCACCTCATCCTCGAGCTGATCGCCGGCGTCAGCACCTACTTCCTGCTGCGACGCCTGGGCCTGCCCTCGGTGGCCGGGGTGATCGGTGGATCGCTCTTCGCCCTCAACGGCACGTACGCCTGGATCGGCAACTCCGCGCTCAACCCCGTGGCCTTCCTGCCACTGCTGCTGCTCGGCCTGGAAGTCATCTACGACGCGGTGCGCGACAGGCGCGCGCACGGCTGGTATCTAATGGCGCTGGCTCTGGCGCTGTCGTTCTACGCCGGATTCCCCGAAACCGCGTATCTGGACGGCCTGCTCGCCCTGGGCTGGGCCGTCGTGCGCCTGTTCTCCCTCGAGCGCTCACGACGACTCGTCGCCGCGGTGCGGGTGGGCATCGGGGGCATCGTCGGTGGACTGCTGAGTCTGCCAATCATGGTTCCCTTCATGGACTACCTGAAGCAGGCCAACGTTGGCGGCCACGTCGCCACCGTGGACGGAACGGCCCACATCGCGGGCAGCGCGTACCCCATGCTGCTGGATCCCTACGTCTACTCGACCATCTTCTCGAACTCGGCGGTGACCAATGCCTGGGGCGGGATCGGGGGCTACTTCGGCGCCAGCGTGGCCGTCCTGGGTCTCGTGGGCCTGCTGGGTTCTCGCCTGCGCTCACTGCGCATCTACCTCGCCGCCTGGGTTCTGCTCGGCATGGGCCTGCTGGACAACTTCCTGAACGTCCGGCGCGCCTGGAACCTCCTGCCCCAGATGGGCACGATCGCCGTGCCGCGCTACATCTTCCCCAGCCTCGAGATGGCCCTCGTCATCCTGGCCGCCCTCGGCGTGAGCGACCTGGTGGCCGGGTCACGTCGCGTGCGCTGGAATCTGCCCGGCGCCGGGCTCGTGGTGCTGGCGATGACGTTGCTGGGGGTAGCCACCGCGGCCAAGTACAACGACGGCTTCGTCGTCGCCGGCAAGAAGCGGACCATCCTCATTGGCCTGCACGCCCTGCCGTTCATCGCCATCGGACTGCTCGTCGCGCTCGGCGTGCTGCTAGCCCTGACGCGCTGGCGCGGCACGATCTGGCTCATCGCCCTGGTGGCGGTGGGCGAGGCCGTGCTGTACTTCTTCACCCCCACGGCCGAGGCGCCGAAGCAGATCACCCTCGACGAGGCCCCCATCGCCTTCCTCAAGGCCCACCAGGGCTACGAGCGCTTCCTCGACTTCGCCGTGCTCTACCCGAACTGGGGCAGCCAGTACGGGCTCTACGAGGTCAACCAGGTCGACCTGCCCTTCCCGCACGCCTACGCGGACTTCCTGGCCAGCACGCTCTATCCGGGGCTGTATCCGTCCAATCAGTTCACCGTGCACGCGGGCATGGCCGGCATCATCAACCAGGAGCAGGACCTGGTCACCCACTTCTCCGCCTTCGAGCAGGCCTCGGTGAAGTACCTGCTCTTTCCGCACCAGGTCCCGCTCATGCCCGCACTCGCCAAGCTCGGGGTGACCCCGGTCTTCCGCGACTCGCTGGCCGCCATCTACCAGATGCCCACCACGCGTCACTTCATCTCGGCCTCCAACCCGAGCTGCATCGAGTCCACGGTCTCGGTGAACCACGCCAGCGTGGTCTGCCCATCCGGTCCAACGAGCCTGCTGCGCACCGAGCTGATGATGCCGGGCTGGCGTGCCTACGTCAACGGCCGCGAGGTGCCCATCACCACGGTGGACGGTGTCTACCAGTCGATCAGCCTGCCGGCGGGCACCTCGAGCGTGCGCTACAGCTTCCGCCCGCCCCACGAGACCTTCGCCCTGGCCGGAGGCTTGCTCGGAATCCTCCTTATGATCGCGGCGTGGCTCTTCTCGCGCTACCGACGCCCCCGCGGCGCACACGCGGCCATCGCGGGCGTTCGGCCCGAGGCGGTCTTAGGCGCCGCGGCCTCGCCCTCCTCCTACTCAGCGGACTCTTCGGACTCCTCGTCCCCCAGTCCCTGAGCGGCGCGACGGGCGCCAATCACGCCCGCCCCCGCCTCGACGCGACGTTCCACTCGAGCCTGGCCACGCTGTGGCGGGCGATCCGCACCGACGACGTCGCACTGGCCCAGCGCGTGTTCTTCCCGCGCGCGGCCTACCTGTCCATGAAGACCGGACAGATACCCGCGCCGAGCGCGGACTACGCGCACCGACTGATCGCACTGTACGACCGTGACCTGGCCGCCTATCACCGCTGGGCCCGCGGGGCCCGTCTGCTGCGCGTGGAGGCGACCGCCTCCTCCGCGGCCTGGATCGCCCCGGGCACCTGTGAGAACCGCATTGGCTACTGGCACCTGCCCGGCGTGCGACTCGTGGTGGCCCGCGAGCACCGCGTCGCCTCCGTGGGCGTGTTCTCACTCATCTCCTGGGCCGGGCGCTACTACGTCGTGCACCTCGGGCCGAATCCGCGGCCCGTGAACGTCGGCACGCTCGACGCGCCCCAACTCGGCCCGGGTCGTCCCGGCCCACCGGGAGGCTGCTAGGTCGGCGGCGCGATCGCCCCGCCGGGGCCCACGAGGGCGGCCGCGGGGCCGAAGTCGGCGCGACTCAACCCGTTCACGAAGGACGCCGCCTGGCCGGTGGGGTCCACGTGAGCCTGACCATCAGCGCTCAGCAGGAGCGAGACGAAGCGAGCCGACTCGAAACGACCTCGCGCGTCCAGGCTCACCCGCAGGATCGCCGAGTAGCGCAGGTCTCCCAGCGTGGCGAAGTCGTAGAAGTTCGTGAAGTCGCCCAGGCTGTAGTCGATGAGGTGGCCCCGGTAGAACTCCAGGCCGCGCAGCACGTGAGGACCGCTGGCGATCACCAGGTCGGCCCCGGCCCGCACCGCCAGGTGGGCGAAGTCGTAGGGATTGCCCCGGTTCTCGCCGTAGAACGTCTCGGTCCTACGGGTGACGTGATCGGCCGAGGGACCCTCCGCGCCGGCGTGCATGTACACCACGACCACGTTGGCCTCCTGGGCCGCGCGCTGGATCAGGGCCGTGGCGTGCGGGACGTCCAGCAGGTTGTTGGTGTTGTAGTACGGCGCGAAGCCCACGACGGCCACACGCAGCGAGCCCTCGCGTAGCACCGCGATCTGTCCCGGCAGGCCCGCCTGGGCGATGCCGGCCCTCGCCAGGGCCGACGAGGTCGAGGCGGCCCCGGGCGCACCAAAGTCCCACGAGTGGTTGTTCGCGCTGTTGAGCACGGTGAAGCCGGCGTCGCGATACACGCGCGCGTAGCTGGTCGGATCCTTGAACGCGTAACAGCCCGTTGACGTCGCGGTGCACTTGGACGTGCCCGCTTGAGTAAAGGTTCCCTCGAGGTTGCCGAAGACGACCGGGGCCGCCAGGGCCGCGCGCACCGGCTCAAAGTAGGCGCCCGCATCCGGCGGCAGCTGTGGGCCGTTGCCCAGGATGGTGTCGCCCACGGCGGCCAGCGTGACGCTGGGCACCAGAGTCGTGCTGGGTGACGACGTGCTCGGGGGCGCCGGCGTCGTGGACACGACGGACGCGCCCCGCGCCCTCGCGCTCGCCGGACGCGAACGCACACGCGAAGCACCGAGGGCCCCAACGACGAGCACGATCACCAGCACGGGCGCGAGCCAGCGCCGGGGCTCGCCCGCGGCGCGATGACGGCCTACCACGGCTGCGCCGCGTGAGGGCTCGTCGCACGGAACACGGCGAAGAAGTCCTTGGTGCTCGGGTAGAGGAAGCGCCCGGGGATCTGGTTCGGATTCGGCACGTCCAGGTGCGGGTTGGCCGCACCGGGCGCACCGTAGCTGACGAAAATCGGCCACTCGGGGTTGATGTCCAGCTCCATCGCGCGCACGCAGCCGAGTTGGACCATGATCCGCGCGAGGCTCGACGACGTCTGAGCGGGCGCGGCCGCGTAGATGAGGTTGCCCGATGCGTCCACGCCGAGAGCGGTGCGCCACACGTCCGGCACGCCGTGCAGGGTGAGGCCCCAGAGGGCGTTGTTCGCGCTCAGGTGTGTGGGCCGAAAGTTGGACACCAGCAGCGCGAGGTTCTGGCGCGCCACCAGCACGTCGGGCCCGGGACGCGCCGGGCCCGCCCAGCTGATCACGTCGACGCGTCCGCTCCGGTAGCGCACGAGCGTGGCTTCACCGCGCACCATCGGGAAGTAGAGCGTGCGATTGACGTAGAAGCCCCCGGCGTGGTCGGTCTCGTAGAAGCCCGAGTTGAACGTCGCCAGCAGGCGCGAGCGAGCCGACGTCGGCACCATCTCGGGACCTCGGTTCAGCGGCGTGTCCCCGGGACCCTTGTAACCCGGATAGAGCGCGATCTGTGTGCTCGTTGAGCGGATCCAGGCCGCGTAGGCGACGATCGACGCCTGGGCCGGCACCGGGCGAAAGTGCGTGAGGTAGATCGGCGCGCCGGGGGCCCAGCTGTCCGCGCGAAACCAGGCACTGCAGGCGCCTCGGCTCACGCAGACCGGGTGAGGTGCGCCAACGGGACTCGTCGCGCCCGCCCCGGCGACCCGCAGTCCAGCCCCGAGTGCCAGAGCCAACACGACCAGACTCAACCGCTTCACTCGCACCGAGTCTACGGGGCCACTCGGCGCGGCCCGCCGGTGCTACCGTGAGCCACGCCGCGTACGTCGGAGGTGCGATGACTCATCGCGTGGACGAGATCGATCTCAGCGCGCGACTCGGCGCCGAGGAGTCGGAGCGGCGCATCCTGGCCGCCCAGAGGCGTCTGACCCAGTTACGTCTGTTCACCGCCGGACTGCTCGGCACGCCACGCGGGCCCGGCCTGCTCGTGCTCTTCGAGGGCCTGGACGCGGCCGGCAAGGGTGGCTGCATCCGGCGCCTCACGGCCAGTCTGGACCCACGCCACGTGAGCGTGCGCCCGATCGGGGTGCCGACCGACGAGGAGCTTCGGCACCACTTCCTCTGGCGCTTCCAGCCCTCGATTCCGGGCTGGGGCCAGATGAGCGTGTTCGACCGCTCCTGGTACGGTCGCCTGCTCGTCGAGCGGGTCGAGGGCCTCGTGGACGGGCCCGGAGCCCGCCTCAGCGCCCAGGAGATCGTCGAGTTCGAGCGCAGCCTGGTCAACGACGGCACGACCCTGGTGAAGTTCTGGCTGCACATCTCGGATGAGGAGCAGCTCGCGCGCTTCGAGAGCCGCGCGAAGGATCCACTCAAGCAGTGGAAGCTCACCCAGGAGGACTGGCTGAACCGCTCGCGGCGCGAGGCCTACCTGGAGGCGCTGCGCGAGGCCGTGGACTGGACCGACCACGCGCACGCGCGCTGGGATCTCATCAGCGCGGAGAACAAGCCCTACGCCCGGGTGACGGTGCTCGAAACCCTGATCGAGAGGTGGGTACACGACCTGAGCGGCCGGGGCCTGACGGTACCCGCCGCGCACGGCGGCGACTACCTGCGCTGATCTGGAACACTAAGGACTGTGCGCTACGGCATCACCATTCCCTTCGACGGCGTCAGCCTGCACGAGCACCGCGAATGGTTCTCTCGCGTGGCCGACCTCGGCTACACCGACGTCTGGAGCTCCGAGGTCGACGGGGCCGACGGCTTCACCCCCCTCGCGCTGGCCGCGGCCTGGGAGTCGCGCCTGAATCTCGGCCTGGCCGTCGCGCCGGCCTTCACTCGCGGCCCGGGCCTCATGGCCATGACGGTCGCCGCGCTGGCCGAGGCGGCCCCGGGACGCTTCACGATGGGCCTGGGCGCCTCGAGCGCGCCAGTGGTGGAGCGCTGGAACGGCATCGCCTACGAGCGGCCCTACCAGCGCACCCGCGACGTGCTGCGCTTCCTGCGCCGAGCCCTGGCCGGCGAGAAGATCGACGAGGCCTTCGAGACCTTCACGGTGCGCGGCTTCAAGCTCTCGCGTCTGCCCAGCGACCCCCCCGCGATCCTGCTCGGCGCGCTGCGTCCGGGCATGCTGCACCTGGCGGGGCGCGAGGCGGACGGGGCGATCCTCAACTGGCTGGGGGCCGATGACGTGGCGCGCTGTCGAGCCGAATTGGCCGAGGACTCCCTGGTCGCCGCGCGCCTCTTCGTCGTGCCCACCGCGGACGCGGAGTTCGCGCGCGCCGTCGCGCGACGCATGATCTCCTCGTATCTCACCGTGCCCGCCTACGCCGCGTTTCATCGCTGGCTCGGGCGCGACGAGGACCTCGGTGCGATGTGGGAGGCCTGGGCCCAGGGTGACCGCAAGGCCGCCAACGCCGCCATCCCGGATCACGTGGCCGACGAGCTCGTGATCCACGGGCCCTACGAGGCCTGCCGCGAGCACGTGGCGCGCTACCAGGCCGCCGGCGTGGACGTGCCGACGCTCGCCGTGATCGCCCCGGGGGCGGACCTGGGCGAGGTGCTCGAGGGCCTCGCGCCCCGCTGAGTCCCTACACTGGCCTCGACGAGGAGAGACGTGGCCAAGGGCAAGAAGAACAAGACGTCGCGCCGGCGTATCGGCGTCGTGGACACCATGTTCGCGCGCTACGACATGGGCGGGGCGGCACGCGCCGAGCTGGCCGAGTGCCCCGGCTACAACCAGGACTTCGAGGTGATCAGCCAGACCGTGCCCGGCTTCAAGGACCTAGCCGTGGCGGCCAAGAACATGATCGAACGCGAGGGCTGCAACATCGTGGTGGCCCTGGGCATGCCGGGCGGGGCCCCGATCGACAAGCAGTGCGCCCACGAGGCCTCCCAGGGACTCATGCAGGCCCAGCTGATGACGTCGACGCCGATCCTGGAGGTCTTCGTGCACGAGGACGAGGCTGACGACCCCGCGGTGTTGGCGCGCGTCTTCGAGAACCGCTCGCGCAGCCACGCGCGCAACGCGTACTGGATGCTCTTCGAGCCCGAGCAGCTCGCGCGCCGCGCCGGCCAGGGTGTGCGTCAGGGCTTCGAGGACGCCGGGCCCCTCGCACCCAGCTAGGACCCCGCTCGATCCTCGCGCAACGAGGTGCCGGCGCGTGAGCGAACACGACTCTTCGCGTGGCGCATCCGTGCACCCGGGGCCCAAAACACGCGACACTATGGTGGGCGTGTGCCGAGCGCCTCACGCGACGGGGTGCAGATCCACTACGAGCTCGCCGGCAGCGCCAGCCCGCTCGTGCTCATCGGTGGTCTCAGCGTTCACACCGGTGAGTACCGGGCACTCATCGACGCACTCGCGCGCCAGCACCGCGTGATCGCCCCCGACAATCGCGGAGCGGGCCTGAGCGACAAGCCCGACGAGGCGTACAGCTACGCGATGATGTCCGCGGACGCCCTCGCCGTGATGGACGCCGCCGGTGTGCCCAGCGCGCACATCGTCGGCTTCTCGATGGGTGCGAGCATCGCCCTCGAGCTGTGCCTCGCGCACCCGGAGCGAGTGAGGACCCTCACGCTGATCGCGGGCAGCGCGAAGGAGCGCTCGCGCCGGCGCACGCGGCTGCTGGCCGGCCTCGCGGCCGTCGTGGCGCGCGACGCTGGTCACGGCATCCGCCACCAGTTCCGGGCGCGCCGCGGCTACGACGCCACGAGGCGTCTGGGCGACGTGGACGTTCCCACCCTCGTGCTGCACGCGCAACGCGACCGTCTCGTGGCGGTGGCGCACGGACGCGAGCTGGCGCGTCTCATCCCTGACGCCCAGTTCCAGCTGATGCCCGGGGGCCACCTCGGCTGCCTGCGAGTGCACGCGCTCGCCTACGCCGAGCGCATCGACGCCTTCAGCGCCCACGACTGAGCCGGGCGGGCGCGTCAGGTCCCCCGAGGGTGGTGGCTGAGCCCCACTAGGCTTCCCGGTTACGCAGCAGTAACCACGAGGAGGAACCATGCCGGACGCCGTCATCGTCGCCACCGGACGCACACCGATCGGACGAGCGTTCAAGGGATCCCTCGTCGACCTGCGCGCCGACGACCTGACCGCGCACGTGGTGCGCGCGGTGCTCAACAAGGTCCCCCAGCTGGATCCCAACGAGGTTGAGGACCTGCTCGTGGGCTGCGGGCAGCCGGCCGGCGAGTCGGGCTTCAACGTCGCGCGCGTGGCCGCCGTGCTCGCCGGTCTCGACCAGGTGCCGGGCGTGACCGTGAACCGCTACTGCTCCTCGTCCCTGCAGACCATCCGCATGGCCGCCCACGCGATCCGCGCCGGCGAGGGCGACGTGTTCGTCGCCGCCGGCGTCGAGACCGTCTCGCGCTTTGGAAACGGCGCCGCGGACCTCAACAGCGCGACGAACCCGCGCTTCGCCGAGGCCGTGGCGCGCACCCAGAGTCGCGCGACGCGCGCGGGAGAGCCGTGGCGACCCGCACCCGGGCTGGCCGACGTGTACATCGCGATGGGCCAGACCGCGGAGAACGTGGCCGAGTACGAGAACGTCAGCCGCACCGAGATGGACGAGTACGCCCTGCGCAGCCAGGAGCTCTCCGTGGCGAACCAGACCAATGGGTTCTTCGAGCGCGAGATCATCCCCGTGACGCGCCCCGACGGCGCCGTGGTGAGTCGCGACGACGGTCCACGAGCCGACACCACCCTCGAGAAGCTGGCCAGCCTTTCGCCGGTCTTCCGCGAGAACGGCACGGTCACGGCCGGCAACGCCTGTCCCCTCAACGACGGCGCCGCGGCCGTGATCGTCATGTCCGACACCCGGGCCCGGGAGCTGGGCATCACGCCGCTGGCGCGCATCGTCTCCAGCGGCGTGTCCGCGCTCAACCCCGAGATCATGGGCCTGGGCCCGATTGAGGCCTCCCGCCAGGCGATGGCCCGCGCCGGGCTGAGCATGAAGGACATCGACCTGGTCGAGATCAACGAGGCCTTCGCCGCCCAGGTCCTGCCCAGCGCCAAGCACCTGGGCATCCCCCTGGAGAAGCTCAACGTCAACGGCGGCGCGATCGCGTTGGGTCACCCCTTCGGCATGACCGGGGCGCGCATCATGACCACACTGCTCAATGGCCTGGAGGACCGGGGTCTGCGCTACGGACTCGAGACCATGTGCGTGGGCGGGGGCCAGGGCATGGCCATGATCGTGGAGCGCCTCAACTAGGACGCGGACGTCGCGCCGGTCCAGCGACCCGTCGGATCACCCAGCAGAGCCTCGGCTTCCGCGTCATCCACGTCGCGCGCCTCGGCGTCGAGCATGACCGGGATCGAGCCGCGCACGGCGTAGGCGCGTCGGCGACGCGGGTTGTAGAGCACCTGGGCGCTCGGCGCGTACCAGAGCGCGCCATGGTCCAGCGGGTCCTCGAGCAGCTCGAGCAGGAAGTCGTTCAGGCTCACGACGCCTCCTTGATCATGTCCAGCACCTCGGCCACATGCGCGTCGCAGGACTCGCGGGTCTCGGCCTCGACGTTCAGGCGCAGCAGGGGCTCGGTGTTGGACGGGCGCAGGTTGAACCACCAGTCGTCATGCTCGACCGTCAGCCCATCGAGCTCGTCGAGCACCTCGCCCGAGTCGCGCAGACGCGCCGTCAGCTGCGCGACCACCCGGGCCGGGTCCTGCACGCGCGTGTTGATCTCGCCCGAGTCCGCGTAGCGCTCGAACGGTGCGACGACGCGCGACAGCGGCTCACTCGAGCGGCTCAGCAGCTCCAGCACGATCATGGCCGTGATGATCCCCGAGTCGGCGCGGTAGTTGTCCCGGTAGTAGTAGTGCCCCGAGTGCTCGCCGCCGAAGACGGCCCCCGTGTCGGCCATGACCTGCTTGATGTAGCTGTGGCCCACGCGGGTGCGCACCCCCACCCCACCGGCCTCGTCGATGACCTCCGGCACCGCGCGCGAACAGATCAGGTTGTACAGGATGGTCGCCCCGGGGTGCTTGAGCAGCATGGCCGCGGCGACCATGGCCGTCGTCGTCGAGCCGCTGATGGGCTGGGCGCGCTCATCGACCAGGAAGACCCGGTCCGCGTCGCCGTCGAAGGCCAGCCCGATGTCGGCGCCCGTCTCCAGGATTCGCCGCTGCAGGTCCACGAGGTTCTGGGGGTTCAGCGGATCGGCCGGGTGGTGAGGAAAGGAGCCGTCGAGCTCGGGATAGAGGATCTCGACCTCGACGGGCAGGCCCGCGAACACCGCCGGCGCGACCAGGCCCCCCATGCCGTTGGCGGTGTCGGCCACGATGCGCAGGCCCCGCAGGGCGCTCACGTCGATGAAGGAGTGCACGTGAGCGACCCACTCGCGCATCACGTCGCGCGCGTGCAGTGGCGCGAGCTCCCCGTCAGCCGGCGCGGCCAAGTACTCCCGCGTTGCTCGCTCGATCTCTCGCAGGCCGGTGTCCGCACCAATGGGTCGCGCCCCGGCGCGACAGAGCTTGATCCCGTTGTAGGCGGCCGGATTGTGCGACGCGGTGAACATGGCCGTCGGCGCGTCGAGGTAGCCCGAGGCGAAGTAGGCCAGGTCCGTGGACGCCAGGCCCAGGTCGATCACCGTCACGCCGCGGCGCCGTGCGCCGTCGGCGAACGCCTCGCTCAGGGCCACGCCGGACTCGCGCATGTCGCGCGCCACCAGGATTGTCCCCGAGCCCGCGAAGTCGGCGAAGGCCGAACCCACCGCCCGAGCGACGTGCTCATCGAGCTGGTCCGGATAGGTACCGCGCACGTCGTAGGCCTTGAAGATCTGCGACGTGTCCACGGGGACCTACCTTACCGTCGTCCTCCGGCGCCGCCGAAGGGCCAGCGCTGCGTAGAGCAGACCGCCCAGCACCGTCGCGGCGCTGAGGACGTTGCCCGCGCTCAGCGCCGGCGTCGAGCCGTAGGAGAGCTCGACGTGGTGGCTCGTGGGCACCACGACCATCAAGTTCGGACTCACGCGGAACGGTCCGTCGGCGCCACGCGCGTGCCATCGCGGGTAGTACGAGACCTTGACGAGCACCGGCACGCCCAGGCGCGTGACGTTGAACGAGACGCTCTGGGTGCCCACGACCACGTCGCTCACCTTCGTCGGGCGCACCGCCACGTGGCGCATGTGGTCCACGCTGGACGCCCGGGGCCAGTTCGCCGGGCCGCTCGCGGCGCCCAGCACCGACCACAGCTTGGGCTGCGTCCACCAGGTCACGTTGGCGTTGAGCCAGCTCACGCGCGTGGACGTGTTGGCCACGACGTTGGGTAGAGCCGAGAGGCCCGTGACCATCGGGCTGTGACGGATCAGATAGACGCGCCACTGCACCCCCGGCGAGGGCCACTTGCGAGTCTCACCCACGAAGCGCAACTGCGGGTCGGCGTCGGCCTCGGCCACCGCGAGGGGCGAGAACGCGACGTAGTACTTCACGCCCAGCATCTGCAGGTGCTGCACGCCCTCGGTGATGTTGAGCTGGCCGTAGGGCAGGCCCACCTGCGGATTGGACGGCGCGGCGCTCAACTCGGCTTGGTCGAGGAAGTGATAGGGCGTCGTCGCCGAGGACTCGAAGAAGAGGCCCTCCATGGAATCCACGCAGTTGTTGGTCCAGTACGGCATGAGCATCAGCGCCATCGGGGTGCCGAAGCGATTCTCGTTCGCGCTGTACTCCCACATCGCCCGCCCGCAGCCGTAGCGCTGGGCCAGGGTGGCCATCGTCGTCATCAGGTTGTGATACTCCGGCCAGGCCGGCTTGGCCTGGTAGCCCGAGTAGTTCCACTGGGCCCAGTTGGCCACCTGGTTGCCGGCGCTCGACAGGCTCAGCGCGGAGGCCACCGAGGGAACGAGCCCCGGCACCGTGCTGAGCAGACCCAGGACGATCACCGCTATCCCCGCCCGGCTCACCCGGCGCTGGCGCAGCTCATCGGGGACCTCACGAGATTGCGCGGTGATCTCGAGAACCGCGCCCTCCTCCTCGTCCACCGCCTCCGCGATGTCGGCGCCCTCGGCGTCACGGGTGCGCAGGCTCCAGCGATGATGCCGCCCGGCCCAGCGGGCCAGCGGGTAGCCCACGAGCCAGCCCGCCGCGAGGTGGATGCACAGGAACCAGAACGGCACCAGGCGTTCGTTCCAGATCACGCTCTGCGGATCAAGCGTGAAGGCCGCGAAGGACACGATCGTCAGGGCGCCCAGCACCATCCCGAGCCGGTCGCGCACCACGAAGGCCGTCACCACGCCCACGCAGGCCATGAGGATCACCCAGCGGTCCCCACCCGCGCCGCCACTGGCGTTGTACCAGCCCAGGGTCGTGAAGGTCGCGTGCAGGGTCGACACGTTGTCGTTGACGTAGCCCATGGAGTTGGTGAGCTGCTGGGAGAGTCCAAAGGGCAGGAGCCACCACGCCGACAGGCCCGCAGACAGCAGCCCCGCGCCCAGGCCGAAGCGCCACGGGCGCGCGTAGTCACCCGGCTCTCTCGACTCGCGCGGGTCGCCGACTCCTCGACGCTGCAGGGTCTCCATCACCACCATGACGAGCACGGCGACAACGACGAAGAAGTACGGCAGGACGTGGCCAGCCAGCGTGACGCTCAGCGAGATCGCCGCCAGCCAGTAGCCGCGCCCGGTGACCACGCCGCGTGCGAAGAGTCCGATCGTGAGCAGGGCGAAGGCCAGGGAGAACGAGAACGCGTACTCGCCCGCCATCGTCGAGAAGAGGTTGCCGCCGTCGATGGTGAAGGAGGCGTCGAACAAGAACGGCAGGGTGGCCAGCGCCAGCGCCGCCGGGACCGGACGCGGCGCGCGAAAGAACCGGCCCAGGGCGTAGGCGGTGAGCGGCATGAGCACGGAGCCCAGCACCGTGGCCAGCTTGAAGGCGACGGCGAAACCGATGACGTAGCTGGCCAGGGTGGCCAAGAAGTCGGGCAGGACGAAGTAGTAGGTGTAGGCGGGCATCCCGGCGAACCAGCCCGGATACCACGGCGTCAGGTTGAAGAGGTCGTGCTGGCTTCGCAGATACGCCGGCAGGGCCAGGTGCGCGCCCGTGTCCCCACCCGTCAGCAGGCTCGAGGAGAACAGCAGGTTCGGGTGCAGCGAGTAGATCGTCACGTACATCACCGAGAGGATGGCGATGGCGTCCAGCACGCCGCCCGCGCTCCAGCGGAAACGCCAGCGCCGCATCAGTGGCCCCGCGACGCGTACAGGGCGGCCAGGGCCACCGCGTTGAATGAGGCGTGCGTGATCACGCTCGGCGTCAAGCGCTGGGTGCGCGCGACCAGCACGGCCAGGACCACACCCACCGCCGCGAGGCCCGCGAACTGGACCGGCTCGCCGTGAGCGAGCGCAAAGAGCAGGCCACTCACCACCGCGGCCGCCCACATGCGCACCCCGCGCTGCGGGGCCCGCACGAGTCCGGCCAGGCCGCGAAAGATGACGCCGCGAAAGAAGACCTCCTCCATGATCGGCGCTCCCAGCAGGGTCATCCCGACGATCAGCGCTCCGCCCAGCCCGCTCGCCCCGCCGAGGAGGCGATTGGCCGGCTGGTTCAGGTGCTGCACGTGCCAGGGCGCGTACGCGAGGTTGACCGCAAACTGCAGGGCGACGCCGAGCACGACGAAGCGAAGGTCCGCCAGGCGCACCCGCCACTGCTCAGCCAGCGGCGCGAGGTGGCCCCGCGTGCGCGCCACGCGCGCGGCCAGCCCGAAGCCAACCCACAGACCCGCGAGGCTCACGGCGCTGAACCACCAGGGCGCCTGAGTGGCCCGCGCCAGGGAGCTGAGCCCCCCGGGGTAGTGGGCCAGGCTGACGCCCACCGCGGCCAGCACCGTCGCCACGAGCTCGCCGACGACGAATCCCAGGCCCGCGCCCACGAGGACGACGCCCCAGCGGGGCCCGACGGTTGGGCTCTCCAGGTCGGGCGGGCTCACTCCCTCACGCTAACAACTCCCCCGGCGCCCGCGAGTGCCATGTGCAGTCCGCGCCCCTAGATTGGTGGAGTGAGTGCACTGCCCCCTGAGAAGTCCGGCCTTCGCAAGTTCTGGCCGGGAGGCAACGGGCCGGTGCCGCCCGACGCGCGACGACGCCTGATCACCATCGCCGTCGTGGCCTTCTTCGTCGGGATCTTCTTCATCCCCTCGCTCTTTCAGACCAAGAGCGTCAAGACCATCTCCTACTCCGAGCTGATCCACTTCTCGAAGAACCAGCAGGTGGTGTCGGCGGCCATCAACAACGCCAGCGGCGTCATTACCGGCCAGCTCACCAACGGCACCAACTACACGAGCAATGGCCCGTTCCCCGCGCAGACCGACGAAGTCAACACTCTGCGCTCGAACAACGTCACGGTCACCTTCGCCAACCCCTCCAGTTTCGCCTCGACGTTCCTGCCGTACCTCATCTGGATCCTGATCTTCATCGGATTCATGGCCTTCGCGAGTCGCCAGGCCCGGGGCCAGATGAACGGCATGATGTCGGTCGGGCGCTCGCGCGCCAAGCAGTTCGACCAGGACCGTCCCCGCACGACCTTCGCCGACGTCGCCGGGTACCAGGGAGTCAAGCGCGAGATCAACGAGGTCGTCGACTTCCTGAAGAATCCCGCGACCTACCACCAGATCGGGGCCATGATCCCCAAGGGCATCCTCCTCGTGGGCCCGCCGGGCACGGGCAAGACCATGCTGGCGCGCGCGGTGGCCGGAGAGGCGGGCGTGCCGTTCTTCTCCGTCTCGGGCTCGGACTTCATGGAGATGTTCGTCGGGGTGGGCGCCAGCCGAGTGCGCGACCTCTTCAGCACGGCTCGCAAGCAGTCGCCGGCCATCGTCTTCATCGACGAGATCGACTCGATCGGACGCAAGCGCGGTGCCGGCCTGGGCGGCGGGCACGACGAGCGCGAGCAGACCCTGAACCAGATGCTCAGCGAGATGGACGGCTTCGACCCGGCCGAGGGCGTGGTCGTGATGGCCGCGACCAACCGGCCCGACGTGCTGGACCCGGCCCTGCTGCGCCCCGGACGCTTCGACCGTCAGATCGTGGTGCCCCTGCCCGATTTGGACGAGCGCCTGCCGATCCTGCAGGTTCACTCCAAGGACAAACCGTTGGACCCCAGCGTGGACCTGGAGATGGTCGCGCGCGGGACCCCGGGGATGAGCGGTGCGGATCTGAAGAACCTGGTCAACGAGGCGGCGCTGCACGCGGTTCGCCGCCACTCGGCCACCATCTCGATGGAGGACTTCGAACAGGCGCGCGACCGGGTGATGATGGGCCAACTTCGCGACTCGATGGTGCTGACCGATGAGGAGCGCGAGCGCATCGCCTATCACGAGAGCGGCCACGCCCTGCTCGCCTACGTGCTCGACAAGACCGATCCGCTGCACAAGATCACGATCATCCCGCGGGGCATGGCCCTGGGCGTGACGATGACGCTGCCCGAGGAGGACCGTCACATCATGGCCCGCCAGCACCTGGAGGACTCCCTGTGCATGCGCATGGGCGGGCGCGTGGCCGAACTGCTCGTCTACGGCGACCTCTCCACGGGAGCGGCCGACGACCTGCAGCGCAACACGGACCTCGCCCGGCGCATGGTGCGCGAGTGGGGCATGTCCAAGGAGATCGGGCCGATGGCCTGGGGCGCGAACAACCAGGTCTTCCTGGGCGAGGACCTCATGCACACGCGCGACTACTCCGATCACACCTCCCAGATGATCGACGACGAGGTCGAGCGGATCCTGCGAGAGCAGGAGGCTCGGGCCATCGAGGTGCTGACACTGCACCGGCGGGGCCTGGAGGCCCTGACGCGCAGCCTGCTCGAGCACGAGACGATCGACGGCGCGGAGGCCGCGCGCCTCATCGACGAGGCCCACGGCGAGCCCGTGCACTCGCGTGAGTCCAAGACGGTCTCGAGCCTGAGCACGAACAAGACGCGCACCGAGACCGAGGTGCTGGCGCCCGCTCCGACCTGGCAGCCGCCGACGCTACCGGCCGTATAGCGCGGACGCCACCACCGGCTCGACCTTGCCCACGGGCAGGAGGCTGGTGAGGCTGATCGGCCGGTCGCTGGTGACCAGCACGCTCGCCCCGCGCAGGCTGCTGAAGCCCGACACCAACGATCGCAGGTCGCGCACGCTGGCTCCCGACAGGCTCGCACGGGCCGAGCGGGCACTCAGCAGATCGGTGACGGTGACGTGCACGGCCGGACCCGCTGGGGCGCCGAGGAACACCTTGGCGAATCCCCGGCCGGAGAAGTCCGACAGGAGCCACTGACGCGCCAGCGCGCTCGGCGCGGAGAGGCCGAGGCTCGTCCCGGCCCCGAGGGCCAGGCCCGTCACGACGGGCTCGTTGGCGCTCACGTGCACCACGGCGAATCCGGCGGGCGGGATCGCCGTGTTGGGGGTGATCGACACGACGCCCGTGGAGAATCCGCGCACCTGCAGGCTGAGCGGCGCGATCTGATAGCCCGGCACGCTCACCGAGACGCTCAGCTGGGCGACGGCGTCGTTCGGGTTCGCGATGCGAACCTGGGCGATCGCGCCCGAGGCGGTGCTCACCGCGGGGAAGTCAGCGTGGCTCGACGCGGCAGCCTGGCCCACGTCAAATGACGTGCCGCCCGGTCCACTCTGCACGCCGAGGGCGACCACGGCCCCGTGCACCACGTTGAGGCGCACCCCGACGTTGTCCGTGTCCACGACCTGCTTGCCCAGGTCGACGGTGACCTCGGCGTGTGGCCCCACGGCCAGGCCCTGGAAGGGCGCGGGCGCGGCGAAGCCGTTGGCGCTCATCGTCGTGAGATTGACCACGGCGGGCGTCGCCGAGGGGTTGAGCAGGCTGATCAGCGCGCTGGAGCCGACCTGGGTGCTGAATCCCGCGGCCACCCACGACACCTCACCCTGAGCGCTACAGGGCGCCACGCCAGTCGCGCTCGTCGTGACTTCGGCTCCCACGACGCCTCCACCGCTGACGATGGCGCTGACCCCGTAGTAGTGCCCGTCGGCGACCCAGTTCTGGGGAACGACGCTCGTGCTCGCGTGCGGGCCCAACGCCACGCCGCGTGACTCGCTCTGACCGCTGTCGGCCACGACCTGCACGCTGAGCTCGCGCGGCGTGCCCGTGAGGTTCGTGAAGACGACGTGGCCGGCGCCGACGCCGGTGCCCAGGCCCGTGCAGTACAGGGCGGTCGACTCGACCCTGGCGCTGAAGCCGGGCGTCGCCGAGCTCTGGGCCGGAGGGAGCGAGCCGATCAGGCTGCTGGCCGCGCCGGCGCCGACTAGGCCCAGACCCAGAGCGGCCCCGATGACGACCGGGCGCCTCACGCGTCCCTCGCGTGCCGGGCCATCGCCTGGCGCTGGGAACGGATGCGCACGACGAACTCCAGCGGCTCGAGCCAGCCGAAGCCCATCCACACGATGGCCCACAGAGCGAGGGTGAAGCCGGCCAGGATGCCGTTCCACGGGAAGCGGTGCAGCACGAGACGCCCCCGCGCGGCCCCGGTGCCGGACAGGGCGAAACTGGGCGACCACCCGTTGACGATCGCGCGCGTCACCCGCCGACCCGCCACGTCCAGCGCGAAGGCGCTGGCCGGGGCCACCGAGGCCACGACCGGTTGACCCGACAGCTTTAGGGGGCCGAACAAGGTGCCCGGCAGCGCCACGGGCGCGGGCAGGAACGAGGCGATGTTGCTCTGGCTCGGGTACTCGCTCAGCAGCCCGTGGAACGCGGCGTTGGTGTAGATGGTCACCGATCTCGTGGCCAGGACGAGGGACAGGTCGCTCTGAGCCGACAGAGCCCCGAGCAGCGCGGCGGATGCCGGGTGCTCGGGGGCGGACTGCAGGCCCGTCAGCTCCGGGGCCGCGCTGTTCATGACGACGATCGAGGAGACCCCGGCCGCGCCGAGCTGCTCGCCGAGGCGCACGGTCCGCCCCGCCAGGGCGTCGTTGAGCGCCTGAACCAGCACGGCGGTGGGCCCGGCGCCCGGCGCGGCGAAGAGTGTCGCACCGCCGGGCAGGCCGCTCATCGACGTGGCCGCGGCGAGACCGGGCTCCACCTGAAAGCCCGCCAGGGGCAGCACGGCGGGATCCCCCAGCCACAGGACGCGATAGCCGGTGTCACCCGTGGGGGCCAGGGCGTTCATGGACGCGCTCACGCTGGTCGTCGGCAGGTCGAAGCGCCCGCTGCCCGTGGCCAGGACCAGGGGCACGAGCGAGAGCACCAGCAGCGAGATCAGCGCCCCGGCCGCCAGCTGGCGCCATCCGAAGCCCACCTGGCGCAGATCCTGCTCGATCGCCGCCACGCCGAGGCCGACGAGGGCCGCCAGGCTCACGCCGTAGAGCGCCAGCATCACGTCCACGTCGGGCGTAAAGGGCCCCATCCAGTGACGCATGCTCAAGGTGGCCAGGATCAGTGACAGCGCACCAATCGCCGCGAAGCGCGAGGCCATCGCGCGACGCTCATCGCGCGTCAGGGCCAGGCCGATGAGACCGAGCGCGGGCGCGATCCAGCCCCACCAGCCCGCGCCGAAGGATCCGTCGGCCCCCCGCAGCAGCTGCCAGAAGTCCGGACCGGACCACGCCCCGCGCGCCAGACCGAAGACCTCCAGGGCGCGCCGGCCCGCCAGGATCGTGTCGAGGCTCAGGGGCGCCAGGAAGACGGCCAGGGTTCCCAACAGCGCGCCCAGGAGCCGGCCGGGACGCACCCTCGGGCCCACGCCCATGAGCGCGGCGCCCGCCACGATCACGACCAGGGCCACGAGCGTCGCCGGCGCGAGCGCCGCCATGACGCCGCTGAGCAGCACGACCACCATTCGCTGGCCGGCCGGCGAGCTGCGCCAGCCCGACAGGCCGAAGGCCACCGGGGGCCCAAAGGGCGTGCGACGGAATCCGGGCACCGCCAGCAGGTCGAAGAGTCGCCTCACCAGGAACGGGAAGCCGGCCACCACCGCCAAGACGTCGATGCGGCCCTGGTTGATCATGTTCATGCCCAGTGCGCCGCCCAGGTAGGCCAGCACCCCCAGCACTCGCGCGCGATTGGAGACGCGGTCCTTGAGCAGTCGAGCCACCCCAAACGCCCCAAGGGGCACAGCGCCGATCAGTGCGAGACGCGGGAGGATCCCCATGCGCCCGAACACGAACGTTCCCGCAAAGCCCAGCACGGCGTATCCCGGCATTCCCGGTGCCGAGGTGCCCACGCCCGTGGAGGACCACGACGCGAAGAAGTGCCGCCACGTCGTCCACCACGAGTCCAGGGGCGTCAAGCGCCCGATCAGCGGCAGGTGCATCGCGACCAGGTTGCGGGTGCCGAGGCCCCAGAGGATCACCAGGGCGACGAGGGCTACGGCCTGGGCCCGAAACGAGGAGAGAAAGCGCGAGGGGTGATGAGCCGGGAGCACCTCGCCCACCAACTCGTCGAACTCCTCGGACTCCGCGAAGGCCGCCGCGAAGCCCACTCCAGCCTCGGGCCCCTCGTCCGGCGGGTTCTCCGGCGCCGGCAGGATGCCGCGCGCCCGGTCGAGCCCCTCGCGCACGAGCGTGACGGAGAAACGGCGCAGTCGAGTGGCCCCGCCGACCTGCAGGCGATGCAGGTCGTCGTCCGCGAGCACCCGTGTGGCCAGGCGCTCGCGGCGGCGCTGACGGATCCGCTGGCGGTTCGCGAGGATCCAGCGCCACGAGCCGGCGATCGCGCCGGCCCGATCGATGTCACGACCCAGCAGGGCGACCATGAACTCCACGGCCTCCAGAACGAGCAGGGCGCTGAGCGTGGTCGTCGTGTAGCGACGGCCCCAGCCCGTCGCCACGACCAGGAGCTGATGGCGCCGTCGCAGGTCCTGGCGACTGGCGCGCCGAACGCCCTTGGCAGTGATCGCGCGCTCGCCCCGCGCGATGGACTCACGATGTGCGACGCGCGCCGCCGGAGCCACAACGATGCGCGCGCCGGCCACCTGAGCGCGCCAGCACAGATCAAGGTCCTCGCCCAGGGCGAGGATCAGTGGGTCGAAGCCTCGCAACGTCACGAAGAGGTCCCGGCGCACCAGGGTCACGCCCCCCGGGGCCACGAACACGTCCCGCTCAAAGTCCTGTTGGCCGTGGTCGATCTCTCCGGACTCGACGCGCTCCTGGATGATGCCGAAGCGATCGCAGTTCTGGCCCACGTGCAGCAGGACCATGGGGTCGTCGTAGTCCACGTACTTCGGTGTCACCACGCCGGCGTTGGTGCGATAGGCCGACGAGACCATCTGAGTGACGGCGTCCGAATCCAGGCGCACGTCGTCGTGACAGAACAGCAGGAAGATGGCGCCCTCGACCATCAGGGAGGCCTCATTGCAGGCCACCGCGAAGCCCCGATTCTCCTCGAGCTGACGGACGAAGGCCTGCGGAGCCACGGCCGCCACGCGACCCGTGACGTTCTCGTGTTCTCCGTTGGCCACCACCAACACACTCAGTGCCGAGTAGTCCTGGTCCACCAGCGAGCTGAGCGTGGCTTCCAGTCCTGGCCCGGGCCCAGTGGTGACGACGATGGCTACAACAGCCGGGGCGCGAGTCTCCATCAGGAACTCCAGGCTAGTGTGCGCACCCGCGCGCGACGGGACCGGCGGGGCCTACGACGCGTCCGTGCGAGCCTCAATATCCCTGATCACATCGATCAACGACTCTGACAGGACGAAGTGCGGCTCCCAACCCGTCGCCGCGTGGAGCTTCTCGGCGCTGCCGCGCAGCACCGCCACCTCCGCCGGGCGCAGCAGGGACGCCTCGACGTGCCAGCTCACCGAGACCCCCACGAGCTCGGCCAGCTGGTGCGCGATATCTGACAACGCCACGTCGTGTGAGCTGGCGATGTTGTAGACCTCACCCGGCGCGCCGTGCTCGATGAGCAAACGGTACGCGCGTACGACGTCACGCACGTCGCTGTAGTCGCGTCGTACGCTCAGATCGCCCACCGCAATGCTGCTCGCGCCGCTGGCTCGCGCCTTCAGCAGCCGCTCGGCCAGAGCCGGCACCACGAAGCGTGTCGACTGACCAGGCCCCAGGTGCGGGAACGGCCGCGCGATCAGCACGCCTTGTCCCTGGTGCGCGGCGCGACGGGCGAAGCCCTCGGCCTCGAGCTTCGATTGGGCGTACGGGCTGACCGGATGTGCGGGGCGCGACTCGAGGACGGGGCCCTCGTCCTCTCGCGCGGGACCGTAGACATCCGCCGAGGACACGACGAGCACGCGAGCCCCCGGGACGTGGGCGGCCGCCTGGCTGAGCACCGTGGCCGTTCCCACCGCGTTCACGAGTGAGAAGGCGGCCGGGTCCTGGAAGGACTCGGCCACACTCGAGCGAGCCGCCAGGTGATAGATCGCCTCGGGCTGAGCCGCGGCCAGCGCCCGGCCGATCTGGTCGGCTCGAGTGACGTCACACTCGGCGTCCACCACCACGACCTCGTCAGCGCATGCGAGCAGGTGCGCCGTCAGGTGCGTGCCGACGAAGCCTCGGCCCCCCGTGATGAGCGCCTTCACGATTGACCCCTGGCCAGCTCGTAGGCCTCCAGATGGCGCGCCACGCTGGCCTCCCAGGTGAAGCTCTGCGCGTGTGCTCGCCCGGCCGCGGCCCGGGCGACGCGCGCGGCGGCGTCGAGCGAGGATGCATGCACGATGGCGGACGCCAGTGACTCGACGTCGCCCACGTCGCTCAAGAAGGCGTGGCCCCCACTCAGCTCCTCCATGACGGTTCCTCGCGTGGTCACCACGGGCACCCCGCTCGCCAGGGCCTCCAGGACCGGCAGGCCAAAGCCCTCCGCTCGCGAGGGATAGGCCATCGCTCTCGCGTGACGCATCAGGCTGACGAGCAGGTCCTCTCCGACGTAGCCGAGGGCACGCACGCGCGCGCCCGTCACCTCGACGTCTCCCCAACCCGGCCGACCCGCGACCCACAGCTCGAGCTCGGGAAGCTCTCTCGTCACCAGATCGAACGCCCGCAAAAGCACGTCGAGGCCCTTGCGCGGCTCGAGGGTGCCGACGAAGAGCACGTACGGCGTCTGCGAGTCCAGGCCCGCCGCCGCCAGGATGCGCTCGTCGTCGCCTAGCCGGGAGAAGTGCTCCACGTCCACCCCGTGCGGGGCCACGACGACGGGCGCGTGGCCGGCCAGGTGCTCGTCCAGCAGACGGGCCGTGGTGTGACTGACGGCAATCAGGGCACGGGCGTGGGTTGCCGAGTACGCGATGGCGCGGCGGAAGTAGGCGACCTTGGTGGGTTCGTGAAACTCCGGATGGGTGAAGAACGTCAGATCGTGGATCGTGACCACCGTTGGCGTGCGCCCCCGGCGAGGCATCGTGTAGTGCGGGCCGTGCCAGACATCGGCGGCCCGAGCCGGGGCGCTGAGTCCCAACGACCACGCCTCGTAGAGCAGTCGCATCCCGCGCGCGCGCGGCACGATGCCGTGGACGCCTGCCCCGTCGAGCTCGCGCCAACGTGCCTCATCCCCGCGGCGTGCCACCAGATCCAGCTGATGACCGCTCGCGGGAAGCCGTCGGGCCAGTTCAACGACGTACCGTCCGGCCCCGGTCAGCTGCTCCGGCACCGCCGAGACGTCCAGGGCGATCCTCATCGCCACCCCGCGAGGTGGTCGCGGGCACAGTTGGCCCACGTGTACTCGCCCACCGACGCGCTGCGACGTGCGCGCGCCAGGGCGTCGTCCTCCAGGCCCAGCGCGCGCTCCAAACCGTTCGCGATCGACTCGACGTCGAGCGGGTCAACGCGCACCACTTCGGCGTTGTCGAGCACGCTCGGAACGTCCCGACTGACGACGACGCGGGTGCCGGCGAAGAGCGCTTCCACCGGGGGCAGTCCGAAGCCCTCGGCCAGCGGGACGTAGGCGCACACGGCCGCGTCGCGCACCAGGGCCTTGAGCATCGAGCGGCTCTGCGGGCCCAGAACCCGCGCCTGGGCGGTGTCGACCTCGCCCCAGCCCGTCGGTCCGACGATCACCAGGGTTCCCAGCGCCTCCGCGCGCGAGCGCGCCACCGCGTGCGCGGTCGCGAGGCGCCCGAGGTTCTTGCGGGGCTCGCGTGTACCCACGTAGAGGGTGTAGGGCCCGGCCACCCCGTGTGCGCCCAGCAACTCGCGCACCGCGCCCGCATCCGCCACGGGCGTGTCGTCGTCGACGCCCAGGCGCACCGGGTGCAGGCGTTCGGGTGCCACTCCCAGATCAGCGAGGCGCTGGTCCAAGCCGGGTGCCGTCGTGAACAGGCGCAGGGACGCGCGGCCCAGCACCCGGCGCAGGCGGGTCTCGTGGAACCGGATACCGCGTCGCGTCGTCGTCTCGGGCTGGTCACGCCAGAGCAGGTCATGCAGCGCCACCGAATGCACGGCGCCGCGGCGCCCACCGCCAAAGGGGCCCGCCAGCGTCGTCGCGTGCACGACGTCAGCGTCGACGGGCACGCCGAGCGGTGCCAGGGCCCACGCGCGTGTCAGAAGCTGCGCCGGCAGTGGCGCGTGTAGCTGGGGTACCCCCAGGGACGCGTCGAGCCCTCCACGCGGAGCCAGCGCCCGCACGTCAAGCTCACCACCCAAATCGCGCAGGCCCTGGAGCAATCCGCGCACGTAACTGGCGATGCCGCCCGGACTGGGGCGAAAGAGCTGGTCAATCGAGACGACGACCTTCACGTCGCCCAGCCTTGCACGACGCGCCGGTACAGGTCGAGGTAGGCACCCGCCGCGGTCTGCGGTGCGAAGTCGCGCGCCCGGTCCCGGCCGGCCGCGCGAAGGATTGCGCGACGCGGCTCGTTGAGGGCACTGTCGAGCAGCGCCTCGGCGAGCCGCGCGTTGTCATCGACCAGGATCGCCGCACCGCCGAGCAACTCGCGATTGATTGACGTCGAGCGCGCCACGGTCGGCACTCCCGCCGCCAGGGCGGCGATCGCGAAGGACGGGAACCGCGCCCCGTCCGACAAGTGCAGCACGCACCGCGCACGCCCCAGTGCCGTGCGCGCCTCGCGCCGCTCACGCACGAGCACCGGCGCGTTGGTCGCGCGCACGCGGTGCGCGGCGTCCTCGCTCGCCAGGACCACGAGCGGACTGGCGAGCCGTTGCCCGACGTCCACCAGTTCATCCAGCACGCCCAGGAGACGTTCGATCGCTCCGGTCACGTTGAGAACAAGGTCCGTGCCGTCGGTGGTCTCTGCGACCACCGGGACCGCCGGAGGCACGACGGCCACCTGGGCTCGGGCGGCTCCCAGAACGTCGAGCACCTCGTGGCTGGCCACGCGGCTCGAGGCCACGAGTGTGGCCCCGGCATCCAGCGCGCGACGCAACTGGGCCACGCGCTGGTGGGTGTGCTGCTCACCGCGCAGCGGGCGCAGATCGTCCACGGAGACCACCAGTGGTATGCGTCGCGTCGGCGGTGTGGCGAGGCCCGCCACGTGCAGCAGGTCGAGTCCGTCCAACGCCCGGTCGAGGACTCGCCCGCGACCGCGGCGCCAGGCCGGACCCCAGAGGCGCCGACCCGGCAGGCCCCGCTCGCCGGGACCGATCGGGCCCGCACTTCGGTAGCGCACGAGATCGCAGTCTCCCGTCGCGGCCAGCGCGTCCGCGAGATCATTCATGGAATCGCCGAGGGACTCGAGCGAGCCGTCCAGGTCCAGGCCGACGCGAAGCACGGACTCAGTCACGCGACAGCGCCCACTGACGCACACGAGTGATCCAGGCGGGCCAGTGCTCGACGGCCCACGGACCGAATGGCACCGTGTTCGTCACGGCGATGCCCAGACCCTCGCGCGCATTCAGCAGCAGGAGCGATCCGCTCTGGCCGAAGTGCCCGAAACTCTCAGGGGGCCACCCGCCCATCCAGTGAGCCTTGTCGCCGGCGAGCTCGGGACCCATCCCCCACTCGCAGGGCTCAAAGCGTCCGAAGCCGGGCACCACTCCGGACAGCGCCGGCGCATACGGCGTGATCATGCGGTCGCGGGTGCGTCGGCTGATCCCATCCGGACGCAGCCAGGCCACCCCCAGAGTCATCAGGTCGCGAGTGGAGCCCTCGACGCCCGCGGCGGGACGACCATTCAGATGCGTTGAGCCCATTCCCAGCGGGCGGAACACTCGAGCGTCCAGCCACTCGGCTGCCGACTGGTCGCCCACGACGCCGGACACCGCGAGGTCGACGCCGAGGTTCGAGTAGACGCGTCGCTCGCCCACCGCGCGCACCGGATCGCCCGCCTCAAGACCCAGGCCGCTGGAGTGACTCAACAGGTTGGCCAGCGTCGAGCCAGGCGGGCCCATCGGCTCCTCCGGGCGGTGCAGTCCCCAGTCGAACTCCACACCCATGGCCAGGGCCACCACCATCTTGGACACCGACGCCCAGCCTCGGGGCTCCTCGAGATCCCCACAGCCCGCCAGAATCTCGTCTCGACCATCGCGCACGCGGAAGACCACGGCCGCCGGGCGCCCGGGCCAGTCCTCGCACAGCTCTGCCTCATCCACGTCTGACGATGCTAGTGAGGCCCTCTAGAGTCACGTGGGTGATCAGCGTCCTGAGCGGTGGCGTGGGTGCGGCGCGCCTGCTACGCGCGCTACAGCGACATCGCCCCGACGTGGAACTGAGCGCGGTGGTCAACGTGGCCGATGACGTGACGATGCACGGGCTGACCATCTGTCCGGACCTCGACACGATCACCTACACCGTGGCCGGCCTGAACAACGCCGAGGCCGGCTGGGGGTTGGCCGGCGAGACCTGGCGAGTCATGGAGGAGCTGGAGCGCCTCGGCGGGCTCACGTGGTTCCGTTTGGGCGATCGGGACCTGGCCACCCACCTCTATCGCACCCAGCGCCTGGGCGACGGGGCCACCAAGTCCGAGGTCGCCCGTGAGCTCGCGGCGCGCCACGGGCTTCGCATCGAGCTGCTGCCCGTGAGCGACGACCCGGTCGCGACGGTCCTGGAGACCGAGGTCGGCCGATTGAGTTTCCAGGAGTACTTCGTCGCCCACCGTCACGATGTTGTGGTTCGAGAGGTTCTCTACGAGGGTGCGCCGGATGCTCGTCTCGGTCTGGGAGCGGAGCGAGCGCTGCGCGATGCGGAGCGCGTCGTGATCGCGCCGTCGAATCCGATCCTGTCCGTGGGCCCCATCTTGGCCATCGGCCCGGTGCGCGACGTCCTCGCCGAGCGCCGCGACGACGTGGTCGCCGTCTCGCCCATCATCAACGGCGCGGCGCTCAAGGGCCCGGCCGACCGTCTCCTCGGCGAGATGGGCCTTCCCGTGAGCGTCTTGGGCGTGGCCCAGTACTACGCCGGACTCATCGGCACCCTGGTCATCGACGAGGCCGACGCCCACCTGGCGGAATCGGTGCGCGACCTGGGGATCAACTGCGTGGTGAGCACGACGGTGCTGGCGAACGAGGACAACGCCCGGCGACTGTGTGAGGTGCTGGTCCCGTGAGTCTGGAGGTGCTGGCCCTTCGCCTCGACGCCGCGGTGCAACCCGGCGATGACCTGGTCGCACTGTTGGAGATCGCGCTGCGAGCGGCGGGGGCGACCCTGCAGGATCAGGACGTGATGGTCGTGACCAGCAAGGTGATCGCCAAGGCCGAGGGCCGCCTGGTGAAGGTTCGTGACGGCGCCGACAAGGTTCGCCTCGTCGAATCCGAGGCGCGCCGCATCCTGCGCCGTCGCGGCGACCTGCGCATCACCGAGACCCACCACGGGTTCGTCAACGCCAACGCGGGCATCGACCTGTCCAACGCCGAGCCGGGCACCGCCGTGCTCCTGCCGAAGGATCCGGATCGCTCCGCGCGCCGGTTCCGGGCCGACGTTCGCCGGGCGCTCGGCGTCGAGGTGGGCGTGGTGATCACGGACACGTTCGGTCGCGCCTGGCGCCACGGCGTGTGCGACGTGGCGATCGGTGCGGCGGGTGTGCGGGCCTTGCTCGACCTGCGCGGCACCCCAGACGCCAACGGGCGCCTGTTGGAGGTCACGGAGGTCGCGATCGCCGACGAGATCGCCGCCGCCGCGAATCTGGTGATGGGCAAGGCCACCGCGACGCCGTTCTGCCGGCTCCGGGGTCTGGATGCTTCACTCCTCGGCCCCGGTGCGGCGAGTGATCTCGTCCGCCGTCCGAGCGACGATCTCTTTCGCTAGCTGCCGAGCAGCAGGGCGCCCGCCTCGACTCGCTCGCCCGGGCCCACCACACAGGTCGCCTCGAGACGAGCTCCCGCGCCGATGACCGCGCCGGGGCCGACGATGGCCCCGTTCAAGCGGGCCCCCGCCTCGACAACGCTGCCCGGCATCAGGATCACGCCGTGCAGCTCGGCGTGGGCGGCCACCACGCAGTCGCGATCGACCACCGCGTGCTCGAGCACGGCGTCAGCCGACACGAAGGCGCTGGGGTGACGCCACGAGCCGTTCTCAATGCTCGTCGGGCGGGGCCCGCGGTGCCCATTTCGTCCCTCCAGCACGTCGAGCGTCGCCTCGAGAAACGTCGCGGGCGTGCCGGTGTCGAGCCAGTAGCCGCTGTCTGCCAGAGCGAAGAGCGCGCCCTCGCGGGCCAGTGAGGGAAAGGTCTCTCGCTCCACGCTCACGGCTCGCCCGGACTCAATGCGCGACAGGACCGAGGGCTCGAACAGGTAGGCACCGGCGTTGATCAAGTTGGTGGGCGCCTCCTCGCGCGCGGGCTTCTCGACGAAGGCCACGACCTGACCATCCGGCATCGTGGGCACGACACCAAATCGCGATGGATCTTCCACCGCGTGCAGGGAGATGCTCGCCGCAGCGCGCCGCTCACGATGAAAGTTCAGGAGCCGACCGAGGTCCAAATCGCTGAGTACGTCGCCATTGAAGACGAGAAACGTCTCGTCGATCTTCGCGCGCTCGGCCGCGAAGCGAATCGCCCCCGCCGTGCCCAGAGGTTCGGACTCCACGGCGTAGCTGACTCGCACCCCGGCGATGACGTTGTCCGGGTAGGCCTCGATGAAACGATCAGGCAAGTATCCCAGGGACAGCACCGCGTCGGTGACGCCCTGCTGACCCAGGGCGCTCAACACGTACTCGATGATGGGAGTGCCCACGAGGGGCAGCATCTGCTTGGGCGTGTCCCACGTCAGGGGTCGGAGTCTCGTTCCCATCCCCCCCACGAGGACGATTGCCTTCACGGACTTATCCCTTGGGCGCAGTCGTCGTCGTGCTCGGCTTCGTGGTGACCGTCGCCGGAACCGTGGTGCTCGACGAGGAGGTCGGTGCACCAGTCGTGGTCGGACTCAACACGGGCGCGGTTGTGGTGGTCGCGGGCGTCGCATTCGCCTGGACCATCGCGTTGATCGTGGTCTGTGACGGCGCACTCGGCGTGACGCCACTGGGCTCAAAGGCCATGGTCACGCGCATGAACTGGCCCAGCTTGATCGCTGAGGGGTTCGTGGTGATCGTCGGCTTCTTCTGGCCGAAGTTCGACCAGTAGGCGTAGGAGATCGTGCCGGACTGGCCCGCGTACTTGGTGCCCGCCGCGCAGGACTGGCCGTTGCGGTAGGTCACCGCCTTAGAGCTGCGGCCCGTCGACACCGGCACCGACAGCTCGGTCGACGAGGCGATCAAACCGGGGTACTCGGCGGCGAACTGACTCAGTGTGGCGTTGTTGCCCGCGTCCGCTGCCGACACCGGGCTGATCTTGATGACGTTGGCCGGTAGGACCGTGAGCCCTCCGGTGGACGACGAGCTGGTGGCGAGGAACGGCAGCGTCTTGCCACATGCCTCGATGCTCAGCGCCGCGTACCAGGTCGTACCCACGGTGGGTGGCGTGCCGGCCACGGCGCTCGCCGGGTGCTGGTACTCATAGCGCGAGAAGACGATCGAGGCCAGGCCGAGCACCACGATGACGATCAGGGCACCGTAGAAGTTGAATGGACGCGCCTTCTGATAGGTCTTGCCGCCGCCCGACGCCCCAACCCGACTGACCCACTTGCCCGATGCGCTCTTTGCCACGCGGGCTACGCTACTAAATTCCCGGACGGGCCCGGGACAAGAGCCTGGTGAGCCACCACAACACGCCTCATCGGCCCCACCACCTGCCCAGCGCGCGCCAGGCGAGCATGAGCGCGCCATTAAAGGCCAGGGCCACGGCGATGAAGGCCGGGGCGGTGCCCTGACCCGCGAGCACGCGCGCCGTCATGCCAATGACGACCGTGACCAGAGCGATGAACGCACCGGCCCGAAGGCTGAGCCCGTCGCGACCCGTGCGCCGCACCGCACTCCAGGCCACCAGCAGACCCAGGAGAAAGGGCCACGCCGTGGAAACGACACCGCCGAAGGTCTCGCCGTGATCGTGGTGCGCTCGCCCTATCAGTACGAAAACGAGAACGCCCAGTACGTCAACGAGTGGGGCGACACGACGCATCGGGGCATCGTAGTGCGTGGTAGGGGCGGAGGGGCTCGAACCCTCACTGAAGGCGGTTTAAGCGCCCTGCCTCTGCCAATTGGGCTACGCCCCCTCGTCCGATCACGCTAACCGACAACTGTTGTGCGCAAACTAGCGACTTTCTTAGCGACCAAAACTAGGCTCGGCTCATGAACCGCGTGCGTCGTCGGGGCACCGCCATTCGTGTCGGCGCCGTGTGCCTCACTCTGAGCGGCGCCGCAGCCCTCATCACGCCGGTGACCGCACACGCCGCCAGCATCGCCCAGACTCAAGCTCAGATCGCGGCGCTCTCGGCTCGCCTGGCCCAGCAGCAGCGCGTGAGCGAGACCACGGCCAACGCCTACGACGCGGCGAAGGTCGAGCTGTCCAACGTTGAGGCCAACATCGTCGTCCTGAAGCACAAGGAGGCGCTCAAGCGCTCGCAGCTGGCCCTTACGTCCGTACAGCTGCGCCAGGCGGTGGTGCGCGCGTACGTCTTCGGCGCCGCCGACGCGCAGATTCTCGCTCTGTTCAACCAGAACGTGACGACCGCCGACGCGCGCCAGGTCTTCCAGGACCAGGTCGTGGGAGACCTGACCGCGGTACGGGACCGCTTTCGAATCCAGAAAGCCTCCCTGGACCGCACCATTCGAGAAGTCGCCGCGCAGAAGTCGAACGCGCTGTACCAGACCCATCGGATGAGCGCCCTGCTGGCCCAGAACGTCGCCAACGAGAACGCGACTCGCTCCACCCTGGCCGTGGTGACCCAGCGTCTCAAGAAGCAGATCATCTCCTACGAGGTCGCCGTCGGCGCCGAGGCAGCGCGCAATCGCGACGTGGCCAAGGAGGAGGCGGCCGTGGCCGCCGCGTCGGCCGTCGGCGGCCAGGCGGCGGCGAACCTCGTGCTGCAGGCCATCCAGAAGAACACCCCCACCACCTACTCGGGCAGCGCCGCCGGGTCCAAGCAGGGCATGGAGGCCCTGCACTGGGCCGAGAGCCAGATCGGCGTGCCCTACGTCTGGGGCGGCGAGACCCCCGGCAAGGGATTCGACTGCTCGGGCCTGGTCCAGTGGGCCTGGGCCAAGGCCGGCTTCAGCATTCCGCGCACCACCGAGACTCAGTGGCCGGCCTTGCGCCACGTACCCCTCACCGCCCTGCAACCCGGGGACCTGCTCTTCTACTACAACCTCGACGGCGATCACCTCGTGGACCACGTGGTCATGTACGCCGGCAGCGGACCGTGGGGTACGAGCACGATCATCGCCGCCGCGCACTCGGGCACCACGGTGAGCCTGGCGCCCATGTTCACCTTCGGGCTCATCGGAGCCGGCCGGCCCTGACCAGTACCGTGAAGTGATTGACACCTCGATTGTCATTCCCGCCTACAACGAATCCGCGCGCCTCGGAGCCGGCTACGCCCGCCTGGCCCCCGTGCTCGACCAGCTCGGCCCCGACACGGAGGTGGTCATCGTGGATGACGGCTCCCGCGACGACACCCTGGGCGTGGCGCGCACCGTCTACGGACATCTCGAACACCTGCTCGTAGTGCGCCAAGAGCCCAATCGGGGCAAGGGGGCGGCCGTGCGCCTCGGAATCGGGCTGGCCCGCGGCCAGCGAATCCTGGTCACCGACGCCGACATGGCGATCCGTCCGCGACACTTTCCCGACATGCTCGACGCCCTCGACGAGCTCGACATCGCCCCGGGCTCGCGCGTCCAGGACGGGCGCGTGCGCTACCACACGATCGTGCGCAGCCTGGCCGGGGACGCATTCCACCTCCTCGTTCACCACTACGCGCACCTCACGCTGCGTGACACGCAGTGTGGTGCCAAGGCCTTCCGCGCCGGGCCGGCGCGTCTCATCGCCCTGCTGGCCACGACGGACCGCTTCGCCTACGACGTCGAGATGCTCTCGCTCGCACAGCGCCTGGGACTGCGCATCGGGCCGGTGCCGGTCACCTGGGACGACGTGCGCGGCTCGTCCGTCCACCTGGGATCGGACTCGCTGGGCATGCTCAAGGACCTACGACGCCTGGCGCGTCTGCGCTACCAGAACCCGGTGGTCCAGGTGCGCGCGGACCTCGAGGTCGCTGAGGCGTCGCGCGCGGCGCGCGAGGTGCGTGCCAACGGCCTCGTGCTCGCGCGCGGGTCGGCCGACGCGCTCATCGTGCTGGCCCGTGACGGCGCGGTTGCCGGCGCGGGCATCGCGGCCTCTCTGGGAGGGCAGCTGCGTACGAGCGGCCTGGCCGAGCTCGCGAATCGCGAGCTCGTCGCCCTCTGAGTCAGTCGCCACTCGGCAGCAGCCAGTCGGCCACCAGCTGGGGCGCCCGGTCTCGCCACTCCTCGGCGGTCACCGCGTAGCGTGCGTGGTCCTCCCACGCGCCGTCGATCTCCAGGTAGCGCTCGGCGATGCCCTCGCAGCGGATGCCGAGCTTCTCGACCACGCGCCGCGAGGCCGCGTTGCGCGGGATGATGTTGATCTCCACCCGGTGCAGGCCCAGCGACTCGAACGCGAACTGCAGGAGCGTGACCACGGATTCGGGCATGAGCCCGCGACCGGCGACCGCCTCGTCAATCCAGTAGCCGATGTAGGCGTTCTGCAGCGGACCGCGGGCGATCGCCGACAGGGTGATCTCGCCGACGAAGCGACCCTCGAAGAAGATGCCGAAGCCGTAGCCCGTGCCCATCTGGCGCTCGCGCTCGCGGATCGCGCAGCGGCTCACGAAGCTGCGCTGATCCTCGGCCAGGTGTGTCGAGTGCGCCGAGCGCGGCTCCCATTTGACGAGCCAGTCGTGGCAGCGCTGGCGCACCTCGAGCCAGCCCGCGTAGTCCAGGTCCGTCAGCGTGCGCAGCAGGACCCGGCGCCCGTGCAGGCTCAGGGGTGCGTAGAGAGATCCCCGTGCGCTCACCGTGCCCGCCGCCTCATCCCTCCATCGTGACAGGCCCGATGGTCCGGTGCCCACTCAGTCGGGCCTCGACGATGCCGTCGAGGATGTCGCTCTCGCTGGAGAGCAACTCCGGGGCCCCGAATCGGTCCATGACCGCCTCGAGGACCATCAGACCCGCCACCAGCACGTCCTCGCGCCCGGGCACCATGCCCACCGTGGCCAGGCGCTCGGCGGGGCTCAGAGCGCCGAGGCGCTCGCGCCAGCTGGTGACGCACTCGCGCGAGAGTCGCCGGTGGTGCACGACGTCGCGGTCGTAGTGCTCCAGGCCCGCGTCGAGCTGGGCCAGCGTGGCGACGGTGCCGGCCAGACCCACGAGGCGCACGTGGCCGGTCACGCCGGCCAGCTGGGGCACCGCGGCCACGGCGCGCTCCAGCTCGGCCTCGATCATCGCTCGGGCCGCGCCGAGACGCGGCTCGTTCACCGGACCGGGACCCAGAGCGCGCTCCGTGATGCGCACGCAGCCCAGCTGCATCGAGTAGCTCACCAGGCCCGACGGCGTGTCCAGGGCCAACTCCGTCGAGCCACCCCCCACGTCCAGCACCAGCGTCGGCCGATCGTCGACGCTGAGCCCGGCCGTGGCGCCGGCGTACGAGTAGGCGGCCTCCTCGGTGCCCGAGAGAATCGCGACGTCCACGCCCACGATCTCGCGCGCTCGGGCGAGGAACTCGGCGCCGTTGCTCGCGTCACGCACCGCCGAGGTCGCCACGAGGAGCCCGGTGCGCGCGCCGGCGTCGTCCATCATGGTGCGATACTCGCTCAGCACGCTCCACGTGCGTTGCATGGCCGGCGTCGTCAGGCGCCGCGTCGCGTCCACACCCTCCGAGAGCCTGGTGATGCGCGCGTCGCGCACCAGAGCCCCCGTGACGTCGGCCACGAGCAGACGAGTGGAGTTGCTGCCACAGTCCAGGGCCGCGACGGCGTCGCGCTCGCTCACGCGCGCGCAGCCTCGCACATCGACCAGTGTCGCTACGAGCTTGCCCACCGGATCAGCCCCGCCGGCCAGGTAGTACGCGAGGTGCGCGTGCAGGCACTTGACCCCCGTGCGCGTGCCACCGACACCGCCGCCGGGCGCGACTGCGTCACGACGCACGATGCGAGCCGTGCGCGCGCGAGCGTAGGCCTCGTGGGCGCGCGCCAGCGCCTCGGGCTCGACCATGCCCTCGAATCGATGCACGCCGCCCTCGCTCTCGAGGCGGCTGACGGCCTCGTGCAAGGCGGGCTCGACGAGCCAGTAGAGGGTGGGCATCGGCGTGCCGTCGCGCAGGTGCGGCTCGTTCTCGATCACCACCGGCGCGCCACGTCGCCGCACCGCGACCTCGCAGTCACCCGCTAGCGCACGACCCAGCATCGCCTCGATGGCCGCGACGTCACTGACGTCGAGTTGGCGTCCACTCACCGCCAGAACTCGAGGGTGCGCACCAGGCGCTGGACGAAGCCGGAGGAGTGAGCGGGACTCGAGCCCGGGGCGACGTGGACGAGGCTCGCGACCGAGGACGGCGAGACCAGGGGCTGATCCCCGGGATCGCCCGTCCACTGGCTGGGCTGACCGGGCTCGGAGCCGGGCAGGACCTGGATCAGGCTCTGTCCCTGCTGGACCAGCTGATACTGCTGACGGGCCAGCAGGGTCGCGCTGGACTTGGAGGAGATCGACTGGGCCTGAGCGTCCAGGACCTGCTGCTCGTGCTCGATGGCCGCGATCTGTCGCGTGGCCACCGTGATCTGTCGCTGCTGGCTCCACAGCGCGCGCATCGGGAACCACATGGCGAGCATCACGCCCGCGGTCACGACGGCGAGCAGGGTCATCCAGCTGGAGTGACTGTGGACCTGCTTACGAGTACCTGACACTGGCCGCCCCCGACAACGACGCCGCTCCCAAGAATCGAGCCTGATCCCCGAGCATCTCCTCGAGTCTCAACAGTTGATTGTACTTCGCCACCCGCTCGGAACGCGCCGGCGCGCCGGACTTAATCTGCCCGGCGTTCAGTGCCACGGCCAGGTCGGCGATCGTCACGTCCTCCGTCTCTCCCGAGCGATGCGAGATGACGGTGCTGTAGCGATTCGCCACTCCCAGGCGCACCGCGTCGAGGGTCTCGGTGAGCGTGCCGATCTGATTGAGCTTGATCAAGATCGAGTTGGCCACGCCCCGGTCGATGCCCCGACGCAGCAACTCCGGATTGGTGACGAAGATGTCGTCGCCCACGAGCTGGATCCCGTGGCCCAAGCGCTGGGTCAAGAGCAGCCAGCCGTCCCAGTCCTCTTCGGCCATGCCGTCCTCGATCGAGACAATCGGATAGCGCTCGGCCAGATCGGCCCAGTACTCGACCATCTCGGGCGCGCTCAAGACGCGGCCCTCGCCCTCGAGGTGGTAGGCCCCCTCGCGGAAGAGCTCCGACGCCGCCGGGTCGAGCGCGATGGCCACCTCACGCCCCGGCTCGCGCCCGGTTGACTCGATGGCCTCCACCAGCACCCGGACCGCGGTCTCGTTGTCGGGCAGATCCGGTGCGAAGCCGCCCTCGTCGCCCACCGCCGTGGACAGACCGCGTCCCTCCAGCAACTTCTTGAGCGCGTGGTACGTCTCAGCCCCCCAGCGCAGCGCCTCGGCGAAGCTCGCCGCTCCGATCGGCATCACCATGAACTCCTGGAAGTCGATCGAGTTCTTGGCGTGCACGCCGCCGTTGACGACGTTGAACATGGGCACCGGCAGGACGTGGGCGTTGACCCCGCCGAGGTACTGGTGCAGGGGAAGCTCGCTCTCGATGGCCGCGGCCTTGGCGGCGGCCAGCGAGACCGCAAGGATGGCGTTGGCGCCCAGGCGTGCCTTGTTCGCCGTGCCGTCCAGGTCGATCATCGCGGTGTCGATGGCGCGCTGGTCGCTCGCCTCGTAGCCCTCCAGGGCGTCGTGGATCTCACCGCGCACGTGCTCCACGGCGCGTCGTACGCCCTTGCCGGTGTACTCGGGCGATCCGTCGCGCAGCTCGACGACCTCGTGGATTCCGGTGGAGGCCCCGGAGGGGGCGATGGCGCGCCCGACGGCGCCGGACTCCAGGTGAACCTCGGCCTCCACCGTCGGGTTGCCCCGCGAGTCAAGGACCTGACGACCGTGCACGAGCTCAATGGCACTCACAACGACTCCTTCTGCCGCTTCGACGCTACTCCGAGCGCTGCGCGGCACCCTCGCCCGAGGCCTCGGCGCGGCGCACGCGCTCGGCGAGTGCGAGCGCCCGCTCGCGCAGGCGCCCCTCGAGATCCACGCCGGCCCGGCGCGCGCTGTCCACCAGCGCGCACAGCGTGTCCAGTGCGTCACTCGGTGCTCCGGGTTGCTCGCTGACGCCGAGCCGCTCGGCCTTGGCGAGGACCTCCGCGTACAAGCTGAGCGCGGGCAGCTGCCAGACCACGCCATCCAGGACGCTCTGGCGACCCTTCTCCGCACGCTTGATCTTCTCCCAGTTGACCTCCACGTCCGACGCGCTCTGCACGCGCACGTCACCGAAGACGTGAGGGTGACGCCCGGTGAGCTTCTCGCGCACCGCGTCGGCCACGCCGGCGAAGTCGAACAGACCCTCCTCGTCGGCGAGCTCGGCGTGAAAGATGATCTGGATGAGCAGGTCACCGAGCTCCTCGCGCACGTGAGCCACCGCCGCCTCATCCTCGAGGCCCCGGCGCACGAGCGCCTCCAGCGCGTCCAGGGCTTCGTAGGACTCCTCCAGGAGGTGACGCGTCAGCGACTCGTGGGTCTGCTCGGCATCCCACGGGCACTCGGCCCGCAGGAGACGCACCAGGGCCACCAGCTCGCTCGCGGCCACGCCCGGCCCGCGCAGCTCCTCGACCCAGAGTGAGGTCAGGTGGTCCGCGCCGCGCCCGACGAGTTCGCTCGCCCGACACTCCTCGATGCGCTCGTCGTCCAGGCCCAGGTGGTGCAGGAGAATCACGCGGGTCTGGGGCTCGAGACGACTCGCCACCACGGCGAGCACCTCGGCCGAGTAGGCCTGCAGCACCAGCAGCGGGCCCGGTCCCTGGAACGCGTCGTGCGAGCCGAGCGCGTCCACGATGCGCAGTTGGGCCGCCATCGGGTCACGTCCCAAGCGCGCGCACGCCACGTCGATGACCGACACCGCCGGCTCGAGGATGACCTCGAGATCGGAGCGCTCGCCCAAGAGCTCGACCGTGCGCTCGGCCACGACCGGCGATCCCGGCACGGCGTAGAGCACCTCGCCGTGCTCGTGCGCGAGTCGAGCCACGTCCTCGACGATCGCCCGATACAGGTCCTCGAAGCTGTCGGCACTCTCGTAGAGCTCGTCGTAGCTCGCCACGTGCGCGAAGCCCGCTGCGGCCGGATGATGTCGCGTGCGCAGTCGCGCGTGAGGGGCCTCGGCGAGCAGCCGGGCGCTGCGCTGGCTCATCAGGTCCGCGTCGCCGGGGCCGAGACCCACGACGCGCACCCGCGGCATCACTGGTAAAAGGACGTCGGCGCGGTGGTGAGCAGGCTGGCCGAGTTGACGTCACTGGCTGATGGCGCACTGGGCGCGACAACCGCCGGACCCGAGGACGTCACCGACCAGGTGCCAAAGGCCGGGTCCACGCGAACGGCAGCCTGCTCGAGGATGGTCGTCTTGGCCACGTTGGCCGCGCTCGCGTTCAGGCTCTGAATGTCCGTGATGACCGCGCCCTCGGCCGAGGCGAGCGTGCTCGGGGTCCGCTTGGTGGGCGCGACGTACAGCGCGTACGTGGTCCCGTTGGACTGCAGCGCACGCGGCGAGGCGGGGAACTCGTTGATCGCGGTGCCCGCCGTGTCCGCGCGCACGGCCGAATAGGCGCTCGAATTCGGTGCGAAGCAGCCGTAGGCCCCGCCCTTGGTCTTGGACGGGTCCAGCGAGAACTTGCGCGCCAGGTTCGCCACGCTCATGCCCGCCTTCTGGGCCTGGGCGAAGGCGCTCAGCTCGCTCGGACGCACGACGGCCACCGAGACACAGATCGTGTCGTAGTCGGCCCGGTGCGACTGGTAGAAGGCCTGGATGTTCGCGCTGGTCAGGGCGATGGTCGAGTTCAGGCGCGACAGCAGATAGGTCGATTCGGCCTGGGCTCGCACCTCGGCACTGCGCATCTCGGGCGTCATCGCCGCGAGGGCCTGGGCCGCGGTGCCCGGGCAGTTCAGGCGGTTGGCGGCCGCCGCCTGGGTGAGCTCTCCCAGCAGCGAGTCCTTCGCCTGGGCGAGCTCGCTCGCGCTCGGCGTGTGGTGCAGGCGCGTTGTGACGTAGTGATCGATCGCCAGGCCCTCGACGCGCAGGCCCGTCCACGCGGCGGCCCCCGACGCACTCAGGCTCGAGCCGCCGCCGCCCGAGGTGAACGTCGCCGGGCTGAGCGCGCTGAGGAAGCAGTCCAGGGTCGGCGAGGAGGCGATCGCTGCGAGCTCCGCGCGCACCGCGGAGCTCGAGATCTGCGCGCCGTCGACGCTGACACCGGAGCGCGCCGACCAGACGCCGAAGGAACCGGCTCCGACGAGGGCCACGATGAGCAGGGCTACGAGACGGCGCACCCGCCCATGCTACCCACCGGCCCCGGCGGCTCCGAGCGCGGGCACCATCTCGTCGAGCACCGCGCGCAGCCGCGATGGGCCGACGGCGTCCGCCGAGAGCTCCAGGCGCACCTCGTGAGTGGACTCGTCGTAGGCGCGCGACCCGTACTGGCGCCGCAGGCGCAGCTGCTGAGACAGCGAGAGGCGCAGCGGACCGATGCGCACGACGGGCTTGGAGCGCACGCCCACCTGGGCCGGCGCCACGCGCAAGGACGTGACGCCCCTCTCCAGGCACGCCAGACGCAGCGCGGCCAGCTCCAGCAGGCCGGTCGCGGCCCGCGGCAGCGGGCCGTAGCGGTCCTGCCACTCCGCACCCAGGTCGGCCAGCTCGTCGTAGCTCGACAGGCTCGCCAGGCGTCGGTACGCCTCGAGTCGCGCGTCGTCGGCCTCCACGTAGTCCTTGGGCAGGTGGGCCTCACCCGGCACCTCCAGGGTGACCGCGGCGACGTGGGGCACGCTCAGGCCCTTGGCGTCAGCCACCGCCTCGGCGACCAACTGGACGTAGAGGTCGTAGCCCACCGCGGCCACCGGACCGGATTGGTCGTGGCCCAGCAGGTTGCCCGCCCCGCGGATCTCCAGGTCCCGCATGGCGATCTTGAACCCGCTGCCGAGAGCGGTGTTGTCCCCGATGGTTCGCAGCCGTTCGTAGGCGGTCTCGGAAAGAACCTGGTCCGCGGGGTGAAACAGATACGCATAGGCGCGCTGGCTGGCCCGGCCGACCCGACCGCGCAGCTGGTGCAGCTGGCCCAGGCCGAGCCGATCAGCTCGGTCGACGATGAGAGTGTTCACACTCGGCAGGTCGATGCCCGACTCGACGATGGTCGTGCACACGAGCACGTCGAAGCGCCGTTCCCAGAAGTCGATCATCACCCTCTCGAGGGTCCCCTCGTCCATCTGGCCGTGCGCGATGGCGATACGCGCATCGGGTACCAGCTGAGCGAGGCGCCGGGCGACCTGGTCGATGTCCGAGACCCGGTTGTGAACGAAGAAGACCTGACCCTCGCGCAGCAACTCGCGTCGGATCGCCTCGACGACCGCCGCCTCGGAGTACTCCCCGACGTGGGTCAGGATCGGGCGACGGTCCGACGGTGGCGTCGCCACCATCGACAGATCGCGGATGCCGGCGAAGGCCATCTCGAGGGTCCGCGGAATCGGGCTGGCACTCAGAGTCAGCACATCCACTCCCACGGCACGTTCTTTGATCGCCTCCTTGTGCGCGACGCCGAAGCGCTGCTCCTCGTCCACCACGAGCAGACCGAGGTTCTTGAACCTGACCGTCTCACTGAGCAGGCGATGGGTGCCGACCACCACGTCGACACTGCCGTCGGCCAGGCCCCGCACGGTCGCGGCGGCCTCAGCGTCATCCACGAAGCGACTCAGCAGCGCGACGCGCACCGGGAAGCCCGCGAAGCGCTCACGCAGCGTCGCGTAGTGCTGGCTGGCCAGCAGGGTGGTGGGCACGAGCAGGGCGGCCTGGAAGTTGTCCTGGACGGCCTTGAAGATCGCGCGCAGCGCGATCTCGGTCTTGCCGAAGCCGACGTCCGCGCAGACCAGGCGGTCCATGGGCCGCGGCGCCTCCATGTCCGCCTTCACGTCGAGGATCGCCTGGGCCTGGTCGGCGGTGAGGGTGTAGGGAAAGAGCGCCTCCATCTCGGCCTGCCAGGCGGTGTCCGGGGCGAAGGCGTGCCCGGGCGCGTGAGCGCGCTGCCGGTACAGCTCGACGAGCTCCTGGGCGACCAGAAAGGCCGCCGCCGAGGCCTTGGCTCGCGTGCGCTGCCACTCGGCTCCACCCATGCGTGACAGGGAGGGCGCGTCGGCGCCGGAGTACGGGGTGAGCGCGTCGATCTGCTCGGTCGGCCAGTAGCTGCGCCCGTCCCTGAACTCCAGGATCAGATAGTCACGCACCGTGCCGTTCAGGCTGCGCGTCGTCGTGCCGGCGAAGCGCGCCACCCCGTGCTGGCGGTGCACGACGTAGCTGCCCACCGACAGGTCGTCGAAGAAGCCGTCGACGGTTCTCGCGCGCACCCGAGCCGCGCGGTGCGTCGTGCGTCGTCCGGTCAGGTCCGACTCGCTCCACACGACCACGTCGGCCTCGTCAAAGCTGAATCCGGCCGGCAGCGAGCTGACCACGACGCTGAGACGTGTCTGCAGGGCTCGACTCGCGTCGCTGGTGACCTCGAGGCCCTCCGCGCGCAGTTGCTCTGCCATGCGCTCGACCGCGGCGGCGTTCGTCGTCAGCACGACCCCGCGCCGCGAGCGCGGCCAGGTGCGCACGTGGGCCGCGATGCGCGACGGGTCACCCTGGACCACCGGCGGCGAGGTCACGAGCATCTCGCTGGCCGGGCTCTCGCCCAGGAGCAATGCGCCCTCGAAGTTGAGGTGCGACTCGTGCAGCAGTGGCACGTCGTGCGCTCCCCAGGTCGCGCCGACCACGTCGGCCAGTTCTCGCTCCTCGTCCACCAGCTCGCTCAGGCGGCTCTGGACCCGCTCGGGCTCCACGAGCACGAGAGTGCTCGCGCCGAGCTCGTCGAGCAGGGTGCGCCGCGGGGAAAGCCCGAGCATCATCCAGCTCTCCATGCCATCGAAGAGCTCGCCGTCGCCCAGTCGCTCGAGCACGCTGCGAGCCCACGGCGCCTCCTCGATCAGCCCGCGCAGGCGCGTGCGCTCGGCGAGGTCGGGCACCCACTCTCGCACCGTGGCCAGCACCGCGACGTCCACGTCGTGCTCGGAACGCTGGGTCGCGACGTCAAAGACGGTCAGGCGCTCCACGTCGTCGCCGAAGAAATCGAGGCGCACGGGCTCCTCGGACTGACTGGGCCAAACGTCGACGATGCCCCCGCGCACGGCGAGCTCACCTCGGTGCTCCACCAGGGACTCACGTCGATACCCACAGCCAACGAGTCGCCCGATGAGCTCATCACGCCCCAGGGACTCTCCTCGGCGCACCACGGCGGGCTCGACCGGCCCGCCCGGGGCCAGGACCTGGGAGATCGAGCGAGCCGAGGCCACCACGACGCGGGGACCTTCTCCACGCCCCAGGCGCCAGCGCAAGAGGCTCCGTCGCCCCATGTCGGCCAGGTCGGGGCTGACCCGCTCAAGCGGGTGGATGTCCCAGGCCGGCCACAGGGCCACGGCCGGCTCGCCGAGGTAGGCCTCCAGGGCCCGACTCAGGGTCTCCGCGTCACTCGAACTCGGCACGACCACCACGACCCGCTCGTGCTCCAGGGCGAGCGCACCGACGGCCAAGGGCGTCGCGTAGCTCGACGGCGTCAGGGCGCCCCGGGACACCAGGCGGCGCACGTCGGGGGCGACGCGCTCGAGAACCCGAGCGAGTGTCGCCTCAGCCACGGGGCCCGTTGGCGCGTCGCTGGGCCTCATCGAAGCCGAGATCGATCAGCTCCTCGAGCACGTCGGCCGCGCGCGAGACGTTCTCGTCGCGCTCGAGGCGCCGCGCGCCGCGCAGGCTGCTCAAGACCCAGTCCGAGCCCTGGTCCTTGGAGGGCGGCTTGCCGATGCCGATGCGCAGTCGGGCGAAGTCCGTGCTCTTGATCACCCGGGCGATGGAGCGCAGGCCGTTGTGCCCGGCGAGGCCCCCACCCATCTTGAGCTGCACGCGCCCCGGCTCTAGATCGAGCTCGTCGTGCACCACCACCAGCTGGCTCGGGCTGGCCAGCGACGCGCGCCGCAGCAGCGGAACCAGCGCGGCTCCCGACTCATTCATGTAGGTCACGGGCACGGCCAGGGTCACCAGGCCCCCCGTCGAGTGCAGGCTGGCACTCTGGGCGCGCTGGCGACGCTGGGCGCTCAGGCTCACACCGCGGCGCTGAGCCAGGAGGCGCACGGCGTCACCGCCCACGTTGTGGCGAGAGTGCTCGTACTCCTCACCCGGATTGGCCAGGCCCACGATCAACAGCACGCTCGGGGTCCCGCGCCGCTGCGTCTGCGCCCGCGGCGCGGTCACGACTAGACGGTCGGGCCGGCTCCGCCCGCCTTGGCGGTCCGCCCAGCGCGAGTGGTCACCACCGAGAGGGCCCGGTCGACCGCCGCCTCGACGCCCGCGGGCAGCACGACGTCGCCCACTCGAATGGCCCCACCCGGGCGCAGCGTGGAGATGTCCACGTCCACGTGGGTGGGGATCTGGTCCGGGCGAGTGCGGATCTGGAGCGAGAACAGCTGCTGGTCGAGCTCCCAGTCCGCGTGGCGCACCTCGACGGCGTCGCCGATCACGTGCAGGGGCACCTCGACCTCGACGGGCTCGTTCGGGTCCACGATCTGAAAGTCGATGTGCGCGACGGTGCCGCGAACGGGGTGGCGCTGGATCTCGCGCGCCATGACCGTGTACGTGGCGCCCGCGGCGTCCAGCTCAATGACCGTGTTCAGGCCGCGCTCGCCCGAGACGGCGCCGCGAAAGTCCTTCGCGTCGACCGCCACGGTCAGCGGCGCCATGTCCGCGCCGTAGATCACGGCCGGAATGGAGCCGGCCAGGCGCAGGCGGCGCGAGTTGCGCGTGCCCGCGGCGCGCTCGGTGGACGCGTGCAGGGTGGCCTCAGACATGGTGTTCCTCCAGTGAGTCTCGACCATAGGTCGAGCACAGGGCTTCAAGTCTAGTGCCTTGCGCGCACCCCCGGCGGGGCCCTACAGGAGGTTCTCGCCGCCGAAGATGTCCGACACCGAGGAGTCCTCGAAGATGGCCGCGATGGCGTTGGCCACGATCGAGGCCACCGAGAGCACCTCGAGCTTCTCGAAGCGCCGCTCGGGCGGCAGCGGCAGCGTGTCGGTCACCACGACGCGGCTGACCGGAGCGTTGAAGAGCCGCTCGATGGCCGGGGGCGAGAACACCGCGTGAGTGGCCATGACCCAGATCTCCTCGGCCCCGTGGGACTTGAGCAGGTCGCACGCGGCCACGATGGTGCCGGCCGTGTCGATCAGGTCATCGATGAGCACGCAGTGACGCCCGTGCACGTCGCCGACGATGTGGCGCGCCTCGGCGACGTTGGCGGTTCCCCGCGGACGAGTCTTGTGCACCAGGGCCAGGTCGCAGCCCAGGTGCTGGGCGTAGCGCTCGGCCACCTTGACCCGTCCGGCGTCCGGCGCCACCACGACCAGCTCGTGAGGGTCGGCGTTGGTCTTCAGGTAGTCCTCGAGCACGGGCGCGGCCACCAGGTGATCCACCGGGATGTCGAAGAATCCCTGAATCTGGCCCGAGTGAAAGTCCACCGACAGCACCCGGTTGGCCCCGGCGGTCTGGAGCATGTCGGCGATCAGCTTGGCCGTGATGGGCTCGCGTCCGGCGCTCTTGCGGTCCTGGCGCGCGTAGCCGTAGTTCGGGATCACCGCGGTGATGGACTTGGCCGAGGCGCGCTTGGCCGCGTCAATCATGATGAGCTGCTCCATCACCGCGTCGTTGACCGGCGAGGAGTGCGTCTGGACGATGAAGACGTGCGCGCCGCGCACCGACTCATCGAAGCGGCAGTGGATCTCGCCGTTGGCGAACTCGCGCACGTTGGCCTCGGTCAGGCTGATGCCGAGCTTTCCGGCGATGTCACGGGCCAAGTCCGGGTGCGAGCGCCCCGTGACGATCACGAGGCGGCGTTTGGCGAGCGACTCCACGGCGCCAGCGTACAGGTCGGGACTGGCTCAGTCGGGCTGAGCCTCCACGCGCGCCCGGCTCGCGCCGTCTTCCACGACCGCGCCTGGTCCGAGCACGACGTAGGGCGCCACGATGGCGCGCGCGCCGATACGCGCGCCGATGAGGGTCGTGGTGGCCACCTGGGCACCCTCGCCCACCTGGGTGTCCTGCAGGTAGGCGTGCGGGCCGATCACCGCCGCAGCCCCGATGACACACGCGCCTCGCAGGACCGTGCCCGGCAGCAGCGACACGTCCGGCGAGAGCACCACGTCGGCGTCGACGTAGGTGTGCGCGGGATCCCACATCGACACGCCGCGCTGCAGCCAGCGCTCGTTGATCCGCCGTCGCATCTCGGTCTCCACGCTCGCCAGCTGGGCCCGATCGTTGACGCCGGTCACCTCGAGCGGGTTCTGCACCGTCAGGGCCGCCGCGACGTGGCCCGCTCCGCGCAGCACCCCCGGCAGGTCGCTCAGGTAGTACTCGTGTTGGACGTTCTGGCGCCCCACCCGGCGCAGGCCCGGCCCGAGCAGCTCGGCGCGCACCACCATGACCGCGGTGTTGACCTCGCGCACCTGGCGCTGCGAGGCGCTGGCGTCACGCTCCTCGACGATGCGCTCGAGCGAGCCGTCGGGCGAGCGCAGGACGCGACCGTATCCCGTGGGGTCCTCGAGCACCGCGCTGAGCACGGTGATGGCCGCTGCGCTGTCCTGATGGGCCCGGATGAGCTCATCGAGGGTCCCCGCGCGCAGCAGTGGTGCGTCCCCGGGCAGCACGAGCACGTCCGCGTCGGCCGCACCAATCACGTCAGCCACCGCCGGCAGCGCCGTGACCACGGCGTGTCCGGTGCCGAGCTGGTCCACCTGCTCGACGAAGTAGAGCTCGTCACCGTGCCGATCCCGCAGCTCCTTTTCCACCCAGGTGGCGCCGTGGCCCACGACGACGATCGTGGCCTCCACCTGACTAGCCAGCGCGTCGATCACGTAGCTGACCATCGGACGTCCGCAGATGCGATGCAGCGGCTTGGGTCGCTTCGAGCGCATGCGCGTGCCCTCGCCCGCGGCCAGCACGACGGCGCACACCGGTCGATTCACGCCACCATCTCTAGCAGCCGGGCCCTACGATGCCAAGCGTGGACGACTTCTCGTACGACGAGTTCGCCTACTTCTACGAGAACCTCGAGGAGTGGGACCTGACGGTTCGCGTGCCGAGCGTGCGCCGTTTCTTCGTCGCCGTCGACGGCCTGCGACAGCTCAGCGGGCTGGCCTGGGCCGAGGGCGAGCCCGAGCTCGTGCTGGTACACGGTGGCGCCCAGAACGCGCACACCTTCGACACGGTGGCCCTGGCCCTGCAGCGAGCACTGTTGGCCCTGGACCTGCCCGGACATGGCCACTCCGATCCCAGCCCCTACGGCTCGTCCTCGCCGCGCGCGCACGCCCAGGACGTGGGCCGGGCCCTCGAGCAGCTGGTGAGCACGCCCCAGGTCCTGGTGGGCATGTCGCTCGGGGGGCTTACGAGCCTCATCGTCGCCCACGAACGGGCCCACCTCGTACGTCACCTCGTCCTGGTGGACATCACGCCCGGCGTCGACGCCCACAAGGCTCGCCGGGTGCTGGACTTCGTGAACGGCCCGGCCAGCTTCACCGACTTCGACGAGCTGCTCGCGCGCACCGTCGCGCACCACCCCTCGCGCTCGGTGAGCTCGCTGCGCCGCGGGATCCTGCACAACGCGCGACGTCGCGAGGATGGCAGCTGGGTCTGGCGCCACCAGCAGCACCCGGACGCCACCCTGGAGGCCCCGCCGAGCGGGGACCTCTGGGGCGTGCTCGAGGAGATCCGCGTGCCCGTGACCCTGGTGCGCGGCACGTGGGAGGGCTCGGTGGTCGACGACGAGGACGAGGCTCGCTTCCTCGAGGTCCAGCCGAGCGCCCGCGTCGTGCGCGTGGAGGCGGGGCACTCCGTGCAGGGCGACAATCCCCTGGCCCTGGCCTCGATTCTGAGCGAGCTGCTCGAGGGGTGAAGCTGGCGGGGGAGGGCTCGAACCTCCAACCTTCGGATCCAAAGTCCGCTGTTCTGCCGGTTGAACTACCCGCCACCGCAGATCGAGCCCTGAACTTCGTAGATTCTTAGGCAACGACAGGCGTGACTTAATACCGCGTAGCCACACTAGAGCCTGTCTAGCCTGGGCAAAGGACCGACGTGAGCAGCACTCCGAACCACTACGTGGCCATCGTCGACGACGACGGCGCGATTCGCACGGCGCTGGGGCGCGCCCTGCGCATGGAGAACTACGACGTCGAACTCTTCGAGGACGGTCTCAGCGCTCTCAAGGCGGTCCAGCTGCGAGCCCCGGACGCGATCATCCTGGACCTGCAACTGCCGGACATCGACGGTCTCGAGGTCTGCCGGCGCATCCGGCGCGCCGGGGACCTGACGCCGATCCTGATGTTGACGGCGCGCAACGCCGTCAACGATCGCGTCGAGGGTCTGGACGTGGGCGCCGACGACTACCTGGTCAAACCCTTCGACCTGGCCGAGCTGCTGGCGCGCCTGCGCGCCCTGCTGCGCCGGCACAGTCCGAGTGAGGGCGACCTGGGCGTGCTGCGCTTCGAGGACCTGAGCCTGAACCCGCAGACGCGTGAGGTCCTGCGCGGCCCGCGCGCGATCAGTCTGACCAAGATCGAATTCGACCTGCTCGAGCTCTTCATGCACCACCCGCGCCAGGTCCTCACGCGCGACCAGATCCTGGACCTGGTCTGGGGCTACAACTTTGACTCGGGCACCAACTCGCTGGCGGTGTACATCGGGTACCTGCGCCGCAAGCTCGAAGAGTCCGGCGAGGCGCGCCTGATCCAGACGGTGCGTGGCGTCGGCTACGCGCTACGTCTGTCGTGACCTTCCGCGCCCGCGTTATCTCCGCCACCGTCGGTGTGGCGGCCCTGGCCGTGCTCCTGGCCTGTCTGGCCTCGTTTCTGACCGCGCGCAACGCGCTGCTGCACTCCGTGGACGAGTCGCTGTACCAGGCCGCACAGACCACGGCGGGCCACCAGGTCGGCGAGGAGTCCCAGGTGACCGGGGCCTTCTTCGAGCTGGTCTTCGCCAGCGGCCAGACCGTGCCCAAGTCCAACGTTCCCATCGACGCGATCATCAAGAAGGTGGCCACGGGCAAGCAGGGCGAGCTCATCCGCACGGTGCAGTTCGGCGGCCAGTACTACCGCGAGCTGATCATGCCGCTGCCGGCGCACTCGGTGGTGGCCTGTGAGACCGGGCTCTGCGAGATCCCCACCACCTCGGCCCAGCTCTTCGTGGTCAACATCACCGGCCAGGAGACCGAGCTGCGCCACCTGGTGCGCACGCTTCTGATCGTGGCCGTCGCGGGCCTGGCGCTCTCGCTGATCCTGGGCTTCGTCATCGCGCGCACCGCCCTGCACCCGCTGGAGGAGGTCACCGACGAGATCGAGCGCGTCGCCGAGACCAGCGACATGGACTACCGCGTCGACGAGGGCGGCCCGGATGAGCTGGGGCGGCTGCGACGCGTCTTTAACCGACTGCTCGCCTCGGTCTCCAACAGTCAGTACCTGCAGCGCCAGCTCGTGCTCGACGCCTCCCACGAGCTGCGCACGCCGCTGACGTCGCTGCGCACCAACGCCCAGGTGCTACGTCGAGCGCGGGATCTCTCACCCGAGGACCTGCGCCAGCTGACCGACGACATGGTGGCCCAGGTCGACGAACTGGCCGCGCTCGTGACGGACCTCGGCGAGCTGGCCCGTGGCGAGCGCAGCGAGGGAGAACCCGAGCACCTTCGCCTGGACGAGTGCGTGGACGAGTGCGTGGACACGGCTCGCACGCACGCGCGCGTCAAGGACATCACCATCGAGGCCACCGTGGACGCCTCGACGGTGCTCGCCCGGCGCGACCGCCTCGTGCGGGCGGTGTCCAACCTGCTCACGAACGCCGTGAAGTTCACGCCGGTCGGCGGACGCATCGAGGTGTCGAGTTACGACGGGGTCATCACCGTGTCGGACTCGGGCCCCGGCATCGCCGACGAGGACCGTGCCCACGTCTTCGAGCGATTCTGGCGCTCGGCCCAGGCGCGATCCCTCCCGGGCTCGGGCCTCGGACTGTCCATCGTGGCCCAGGTCGTCGACGAGCTCGGCGGCACGGTCGTCGTGGATCGCGATCCGCTCCTCGGCGGCGCCCGCTTCACGGTCAGCCTGCCCACGATCGAGGACTGAACTTCTATCGAACTTCTTAGGCATCGCCACCGCCTTCCTTAGCCGGCGATGACACACTTGATGACGAGGAAGTTTGATGACGCCCCGGCCCCGGACCCCCCAACTGCGCGACAAGCGCTTCGCCCGCGTGCGCCGCATCACCCAGGCGGTCCTCATTGGCTCGGGCGTGGCCAGTGGGCTCTTCGTGGGCTACGCCGCCAGCATCGCCAAGCCCCTCGTGCCCGTTCCCACCACGACGCCCCAGGCCCCGACGCCGACGAGCTCGAGCACACCCACCACGGTGGCACGCTCGGGCGACGACTCCTCCGCCCCGGCCAGCACCCCGGCCAGCACCCCATCCAACGCGCCGGCCCCCGCGCCGAGCACCCCGACGACGACCTGCTACACGACGCCTTCGGGGACGCAGGTCTGCTACTAGCAGCCATGAAATTCTCCATCTGGGGCCTCTCGGGCTCGCTCACCACGCAGCACCCGCACGACCTCGCCTTCGCCGAGCAGCGCCTGTGGCACTGGCTCGACGCGGTGGATGCCACGTGCAACCGCTTCCGCTCGGACTCTGAGATCTCGCGCCTCAACGAGCAGGCCGGCTACACGGTGGCGATCAGCTCGACGCTGGAAATGGCCCTGGACGCCGCGCTGGGCGCGGCGGCGATGACCAACGGCCTGTGCGATCCCACGGTGCTGCCGGCCCTCATCTCGCTGGGCTACTCGCACGACTTCGCAATCCTGCAGCGCGACGGTGCCCCCGCGCCGCGCGCACCGATCCCCGCACCGGGTACCGGGGCGATCGAGCTGGACCGTGAGCGCCACACCGTGCGCCTGGCCCCGGGCTGTCGCCTCGACCTCGGTGCCAGCGCGAAGGCCCTGGTGGCCGACGTCGTCGCTGACGAGGTGGCCAGTCGTGGCGGCGTCGTCGTGGAGATCGGCGGTGACGTCGCCGTGCGCGGGTCCGACAGCCAGGGCCCCTGGGTGATCGGCGTGTCGGACTCGCTTCATCTGAGCGGGCGCGAGCCTCGCGTGAGCGTGGCCGACGCGGGCCTGGCCACCTCGTCGATCACCACGCGCACCTGGCGCGCCGGCGATCAGATGGTCAACCACCTGATCGACCCGCGCACCGGCAGCTTCGCTCGCGGTCCGTACGCGACGGCGACGGTCAGCGCCGACACCTGCCTGCGGGCCAACGCCTTCGCCACGGCGGCGCTGCTGTGGGGCGAGGACGCCGCCTACCACATCGCCCAGGCGGGCCTGTCGGCCCGCCTCGTGCGCCACGAGGGTACCGTTGAGTACATCGGCGGCTGGCCCTCAGACGAAGAGAGCGGAGCATGATCGCCCTGACCTCCCCGTATCTCTGGTACACGACCCGGGCCACCGGCCTGATGGCTCTCGTGCTCTTCACCGGCGTGGTCAGCCTCGGGGCCCTGGTCGCGCTGCGGGTGGGCGGCTCGAGCGTGGGCCGCTTCGAGATCTCCGAGCTGCACCGGTCCCTGTCCATCGTGGCCATGGTGTTCCTGGGCATCCACATCCTGACCACGGTGCTGGACAGCTTCGTCTCCACGGGCCTCCTCGCCGCCGTGATTCCCCTGACGTCCTCCTACCGGCGCGTGCCGGTGGCCCTGGGCGCCGTGGCCCTCGACCTGATGCTCGCCGTCTGGCTCTCGAGCCTGGTCAAGACCCACGTGGCCAACGCGACGTGGCGGCTCATCCACTGGTTCTCCTGGCTCGCCTGGGCCACGGCCCTGGTGCACGCGGTGACCACCGGCACCGACGCGCGCGGGGGCGTCGGGCTGGTGCTGGTGGGCCTGTGCGGCGCCATCGGTGCCGGGGCCGGGCTCTGGCGCGCCCTCGGTCGACCGACCCGCGCCGCCGGGCGCACGGCACTGTCCCCGCTGGCTCCCGCGCCGCCCGCGAACCGGCGCCACGCGGGCCCCGCGCGGGAGATGCCGGCCCGTCCACGCGTCGAGACCCCCACGCGCGCCGAGCGCTCGGGCCCGCCACCAACCGAGGCGCCCGCGGCCATTCCTCGCCGAGCCCAGGATGAGACGCGACGGAGGCGCCGGTGATCCAGGCCCACGACCTGCCCCGGCTCCTGCACGCGAGCAGCGGTCGGCCCCTGACCCTCGAGCAGCACGAGCAGGCCTTCCCGATCGGCCAGCGCCCGGGCGGGCTCTTCGAGGAGCTGGAGGCCTCGGGCCTCACGGGACGCGGCGGCGCCGCGTTCCCCACCTCGCGCAAGGTTCGCCTCCTGCGCGAGCAGCGCAACCACCACAAGTTCGTGGTGGTCAACGCGATGGAGGGCGAGCCGGCCGCCCACAAGGACCAGTTGCTGCTCAGCACGAATCCCCACCTGGTCCTGGACGGGGCCGAGTACCTGGCCTCGATGATCGGGGCCAAGAACGTCGCGGTGGCGGTGGCCCGGGACAATCCCTCGGTGGTCAATCACGTCACGCGCGCGCTGCACGAGCGCGAGCGCCGCCACCGACGCGGGCCCAAGTTCGAGCTGCACACCCCGCCGTGGCGCTACGTGGCCGGCGAGGAGTCCGCGCTCGTGCACTGGCTGGACGACAACGAGTCGCTCCCCCAGTACCGACCCCAGCGCCCCAGCATCCTGCGCATCGGACACAGTCCCGTCCTGGTTGACAACGCCGAGACCTGCGCCAACGTGGGGCTCATCGGCCGCTACGGCGCCCAGTGGTTCCGCTCACTGGGCACCGAGCAGAGCCCGGGCACGACGCTCGTCTCGGTCACCGGGGCCGTCGCGCGGCCCAGCGTGCTCGAGGTGCCCCTCGGTGAGCGGGTGCGCAGCATCCTCGCGGCCGCGGGCGCCGACCTGCAGCCACGAGCACTCATCATGGGCGGCTACGGGTCCGGCTGGCTCGACGGACGCCACGTGGACGTTCCCTACACGAGCCAGGACCTCGCCCCCCTGGGCGCGAGCGTCGGCGCCGGCATCATCGTGGTCCTGGCGCGCGACGGCTGCGGGATCGTCGAGACGCACCGCATCGTGCGCTGGATGGCCAACGAGAGCGCCCGTCAGTGCGGGCCCTGCGCCTTCGGCCTGCCCGCCATGGCCGACGACCTCGGTCACCTGGCGCACGCGACACGTGACGCCTCCGCGGCCCTGCAGCGACTCATGGAGCGCGCCGGGCTGATCGAGGGGCGCGGCGCCTGCCGTCACCCCGACGGCGTGGTGCGCTTCGTGCGCTCCGCGCTGGCCGTGTTCGGCGAGGACTTCGAGGCCCACCGCCAGGGCGCGGCCTGCGCGGGCGCTCACTCGCGGCGCCACTACGCCACGGTGCCCTCACTCGAGCGCGAGGAGGAGCTGATATGGGAGTGAGGCGCCGCGCCGGGGGCTTCACCCTGGCCGTCAACCCGATCCTGTGCGATGGCTTCGGCCACTGCGCCGAACTGGCCCCGGACCTGGTCCACCTGGACGAGTGGGGCTACCCCATCGTCGAGCGCACCCCGGTGGCCCTGTCGAACCTCAGCGCCCTAGAGTCAGCCCGTTTCGCGGTGCGTGGCTGCCCACGCCAGGCCCTGCGCATCGAGCGCGTCGCCGAGGAGGAGCGTCGTGCCTGACCGGCGCACCCGGCGGATCTAGTAGTGTCGTACGGGCCATGGGATCACTGATTAAGAAGCGCCGCAAGCGCATGCGCAAGAAGAAGCACAAGAAGATGTTGAAGCGCACGCGCTTCCAGCGTCGCGCCGCCGGCAAGTAGCTCTCAGCCCCAGGCGACGGCGCCCCAGCGTGCCCTGATCGGACTACTGCGGGACGGCCTCGTCCTCGGCCAGTATGAGATACAGAGCGCGTCGCGCGTCGCGTAGGACCTTCAGCGCCGCCTGCGACTGGGTCGGATCGGCGCTGCGCGCGATCTCACGAACGGCCCCGTGCAGACCGAGGATCGCGTGACGCAGCTCCATCACCTCCGCCTCGGCCTGCCCGGCGGCAAACGGATCCGGACGCAGCTGTCGCTCCTCGTCTAACGCGGCACGTCCGGCGTCGGTGAGGGCCACCACCCGTCGACCGGCGTCGCGCGTGACGCTGACGAGGCCCTCGTCGACCAGCTGGCTGATGGTCGGATAGATCGCCCCCGGGCTCGGGGTCCAGGCTCCGCCCGTACGCTCGGCGATGGCCTGCATCAGCTGGTAGCCGTGCATCGGACTCTCCTCGAGCAGCACCAGGATGGCCGTGCGGATGTCACCGCGCGAGGCACGCCCGCGCCGGCGCCCCGGGCCGTGACCTTGATGCCAACCCGGACCCGCACCCCGTTCGTCGCCTCCGCCGGGGCCGTGTCCGCGTCCCCGGGGCCCACGGTCCCCTCCACCTCGGCGGGCCTGGGCGTCTCCTGGAGTCGTCATCGCGGTCCTTCCTTCACATCATGATACATAACGATATATCGTTACTATACCACGACCACCGCACCCCCGCGCGGTGCCCCTTACGGCTCGGGCTCGGCCCGGCGCGTGGCGGTCTCGATCACGCGCGTGCCGTGCAGGTGGGCGATCCCACCGAGGGGGTGTCCGGCGAGGAACAGGGTCGATCCCGATCCCGCCAGGGCGAGCTCGGCTCCCAGCTCGGCGCGCAGCTCGTCCAGCAGGGCCCCGAGGCGCGGCTCGACACGCCGGGCCGGCTCTTCGAGATGGTTGCGCCCCGCGGGGCGCCATCGCTGCTCTCGCATCTCGTCGTAGGCGCGATACACGGCGCGCGTGTCCACACTGAAGGGCGGCAGCAGGAGGGTCACGAGCTCACGGCGCGCCGCCAGCGGGCGCACGCGCTCGCCCACGCCTTCGACGAGGGCTCTGCCACCCACCAGGCAGAAGGGCACGTCACTGCCCAGGCGCAGCGCCTCTTGCGGGCTCACCCCGCCCGCCCAGCGCAGGATCGCCGCGGCGTCCGCGCTGCCGCCACCGAGGCCACCACCCACCGGAATCGCCTTGAGGATCTTCACGTGCGCGTGTCGATTCACCAGGGCGAGGGCCCGCGCGACCAAGTTGGCCGAGTCCCTCGGCACGCGCGCGGCGTCGACGCCGACGACCTCCAGGCCCTCGCCACCCTCGGTGACCTCGAGGCGGTCGGCGAGCTCAAGGCTGCTCATCTCGCTACGCAGCTCGTGCAGCCCGTCGCCTCGACGCCCGGTCACCTCGAGGAACCACGTCAGCTTGGCCGGAGCGATCAGCGTGCTCATCGAGCCCCCGCCAGGGCCGCGAACTCCTCCAGGCTCAGCTCCTCGGGGCGCCGAGTCGGGTCGATGCCCGCGCGCTCGAAGACGCCTTCGCTCGCCCACGACGCCAGCGAGCGACGCAGCATCTTGCGCCGCTGGGCGAAGGCGGTGCGCACCAGCTCAAAGAGCGCGGCCTCGCTCACTCGCTCAGGATCCACCGCCACGCGGTCACGCCGCACGATCTCCACCAGGGCCGACTCCACGTGGGGCCGTGGCAGGAAGACGTCGGGGCCCACGCGCCCGACGACGCGCGCGGTGGCGAAGTAGGCCACGCGCACCGACACCGCGCCGTAGGCGTCGTCGCCGGGCGAGGCCGCGAGCCGTTCGCCGACCTCGCGCTGCACCATGACGAGCAGCCTGGTCACCGAGAGCGCCTCCTCCAGCACGCGCAGCACGAGTGGCGTGGCGACGTTGTAGGGCAGATTCGCCACGAGGACCCAGCGTCCCTCACCGAGCAGATCGGCAAAGTCCACCGTGAGCGCGTCCGCGTGCACCACCCGCACGCCCTTTGGCTCCACGCTCTCGCGCAGGACGTCCAGCAGGTAGCGGTCCACCTCCACGGCCACCACCGAGGCCCCCGTCTCGGCCAGGGCCAGGCTCAGTGATCCGAGGCCGGCACCGATCTCGAGCACCTGGTCCGCGGGGCCCACCCGGGCCAGGCGCGCGATGCGGCGCACCGTGTTGGGGTCCACGACGAAGTTCTGGCCCAGCGCGCGCGAGGCGCGCAGCCCGTGAGCCTGCATGAGAGCGACGAGCTCGCGGCGCGTGTGGGTCACCAGGAGACTTTGACACGCACGACGCCGCGCCAGAGCGGCGTCAGTTGCGCGAACTGCGTCTCGGACAGGTCGACCACCCGGCCCGGGCTGTAGTCCTGGCGGTCCGTGACCACGCAGGAGATCGTCACGCCGGTGTCCAGGTCCTGGACGGTGATGCGCGTGCCGAAGGGCAGGTACGACGTGGCGCACCGGCCGGGGATGTAGCTGTACCAGGTGGCCACCCCGATGCGGTACTGCGTTGAACCCGTCAGGGGACGGGCCACGGGCTGCACGCTGCCGTGCACCGGGCTCGCCGCTCGCACCGCGGCGGCCGTGTGCGTGACCACTGCACCCGTCGTGACCAGGGAGATCGTTGAGCGCTGCCGCACGGGCGTGCCCGGGCGCGGGCTCTGGGAGACGACGCGGGCCCAGGCCGCGCCCGCCCCCACGGTCGTGAAGTACAGCCCGGCGCGACGCATGACGGCGTAGACCTGGCTGCGGTCCAGGCCCGTCAGGGTGGGCGTGCGCACGAGTCCTCGCGCGATCGGGGCCTGCAGCGACGTGACCAGTGCCACGCTCGACAGGTGCGCCACGACGGTGCCGGGCCGGGGCGTCTCTTTGACCACGCTGCGCCAGGTGGCCCCGGTGCTGCCCGGACCGCTCGTCGAGAAGTACAGCCCCGCCCGACGCATCACGGCGTAGACCTGGGTGCGCGTCATGTGGGTCAGATTCGGCACGCGCACGGAGCTCTGCGGGGTGCGCGGCGCAGTGTGCGTGCGCACCGCGGACGGTGCAACAGTCCTGGTGGCAGGGCCTACTCCGAGAAAGATCGTCGAGTGAAACGCGACGGACGTGCCCGGGCCGGGCCGCTCGCTCAGCACGCGGGACCAGGTGCCGGTCGCGCTGCCCGGACCGCTCGTCGAGAAGTACAGTCCGGCGCGCTGCATCGCCGCAAAGGTGGCCGCTCGACTGAGGCCGAGGACGTTGGGAACGCGCACCGGGACGTGCGCGCTCGTCGCGCCCGCGCTCGCGGGCGACGATGAGGCCACGGGGCCCAGAAGTGAGCCCGCCACGGCCAGCAGTAACGGAAAGCGCACACGCGCTCGCCGACGTTCTGTTGTCAGTGTCAATCCTCCGCCAGGATCCGCGTCGACCGAGCGACTCGCGTCCCTACAACGCTAGGCACCCCAGCGCTCCGGGGCAACCTCAATGGTCACAATCCATCATTTTATCTGATCACGGCTGCGTTATGGGAGGGCGAGGCGAAACAGCCGGGCCGTGTTGAGCGACGTCGCGCGCGCCAGCTCGTCGGGGTCCTCGCCACGCAGCTCGGCCACGAAGCGACCCACCACGCTGACCAGCGCGGGCTCGTTGGGCCGTCCGCGGTGCGGCACCGGGGCGAGGAAGGGGCTGTCGGTCTCCACGTGCAGGCGCTCGAGGGGCACCAGACGCACCGCCTCGCGCAACGACTCGGCGTTCTTGAAGGTCACGACCCCGGCCACCGAGATGTCACAGCCCCGCTCCAGGCAGCCCTCCGCCTCGGCTGGTGTGCCGGTGAAGCAGTGGATCACCGTGCGCGCGGGTGTGCCCTCGCTCGCCAGGATCGCCCACAGGTCATCGAAGGCGTCCCGGGCGTGAATCACCAGGGCCAGGTCCAGCTCCTGGGCCAGGGCGATCTGGGCGGCGAAGGCCTCGCGCTGGGCCGAGCGCGGTGAGTGCTCGTAGAAGTAGTCCAAACCGGTCTCACCGATGCCGACCAGGCGCGGGTGGGCGCTGCGGGCCAGCTCGGCGACGCGGGTCAGCTCGCGCGTCGCCTCGTGCGGGTGCAGTCCGACGGTGGCGTAGATGTCCACGGGTCCCGCCAGTTCGGTGACCGCCAGGGCCTGCGCGGAGGTCGCCGCGTCGGTGCCCACCACGACGACGCGCGTCACGTCGGCCTGAGCGCTTCGCTCCAGGATGGCCCGCACGTCGCCGTCCAGCTCGGCCGTGAAGTGCTCCTGGATGTGACAGTGCGCGTCCGTCCAGCTCACGCGTCGACCCGAATCCGCGGAAAGAGCGGCTCTGCCTTGAGCACCGCACGACCCGCCGGGTACTGGCCCCAGAGCACGGACTCGTCGAACGTGCGCTCCACCGGCGTGCCCTCCAGGCCGATGCGCGACCAGATCGCCGCGCTGACGCCGGGCATCGCCGGCGACGCTGCCACGGCCACCAGGCGAAGGACCTCCAGGGCGTCGCCGAGCACCGACTCGACCTGTGGACCCGGTGCCATCTTCCAGGGCTCATGCTCTTCGAGGTAGGCGTTGGTCGCACTGAGCAGGCGCCAGGTGGCCTCGAGGCCGCCCTGGGGCGAGAAGGACTCCCACGCGTCGCGGGCCTCGCCCAGGGCCTCGCGGGCCACGCCGGCCAGGGCCGAGTGCGGGTCCGGGGCCGGGCCGATGCCGGCGCACTTGGACCCCACGACCGTGGCCACCCGATTGAGCAGGTTGCCCAGGTTGTTGGCCAGGTCGGTGTTGTAGCGATGCGTGATGCCCTCGTGAGAGAACTCGCCGTCGTTGCCCAAGGCGGTCTCGCGCAGCAGGTAGTAGCGAACCGGGTCGACCCCGAACTCCCCGGTCAGCGTGGTCGGCGCGATGTCGGTCAGTCGCACCTGGCCCTCGGCGGCCATCGTCTTGGAGAGCTTCTGGCCGCGCAGCAGCAGCCAGCCGTGAACCTGCACGTGCGCGGGCGGCTCGAGTCCGGCCGCCATGCACATCGCCGGCCACCACACGCAGTGGAATCGCAGGATTTCCTTGCCGATGAGGTGGTGCGAGGCCGGCCACCAGGTGGCGACCTCGTCGGCGTCGCGCCCGTAGCCGATGGCGGTCAGGTAGTTGATCAGCGCGTCGTACCAGACGTAGAAGACGTGGCCCTCGTCCCAGGGCACCGGGATGCCCCAGTCGATGGACGTGCGCGTGATGGAGATGTCACGCAGCCCGCCACGAATGAAGGAGAGGGCCTCGTTGCGCTTGGTCTCCGGGGTCACGAAGCCCGGGTTCGCCGCGTAGTGGGCCTCGAGACGCTCCTGGAAGGCGCTGAGGCGAAAGAACCAGTTCTCTTCCTCCATCTCGCTCAGCACACGCCCGTGCACGGGGCACTTGCCCGCGTCCGAGGACTCCAGGGTGTAGTAGTCCTCGCAGCTCACGCAGTACAGGCCGCGGTAGGTCCCCTTGTAGATGTAACCGTTCTCGTAAACCGCGCTCAGGAACGTCTGGACCGTCTCGCGGTGGCGGTCCTCGGTGGTGCGGATGAAGTCGTCGTAGGACACGTCCAGGGCGTCCCAGGCCTCGCGGAAGCGCTGAGACGTCACGTCGGTCCACTCCTGGGCCGACACGGAGTTCTTGGCCGCGGCGTCGGCCACCTTCTGGCCGTGCTCGTCCGTGCCCGTCAGGAACTTCGTGTCGTCGCCCATGAGGCGATGCCAGCGCGCCAGCGCGTCGGCGTTGACCGTCGTGTAGGCGTGGCCCACGTGCGGGGCGTCATTGACGTAGTAGATGGGAGTCGTGATGTAGAAACGGCCCATCCGTCAAGGCTAGTGACTCACGCTGAGGTCCCTGGGCGGAGTGCCAGGGCCAGCTCGTAGGCCACCCGATGCGCCACGCCCAGGCGCGCGGCCACCTCGGACGCGGCGTCGCGCACGCTCGCCCCGGCCTCCAGGCGCTCGCGAAGGGCCTCGCGCACGCTCTGCTCGTCCACGTGCGCCCGGGGCGCGCCGGCCAGCACCAGGACCACCTCGCCACGCACCTCGCGCGCGGCGAAGCGCGCCGCCAGCTCGGCCAGGGTGCCGCGCTGGACCTCCTCGTGCAGTTTGGTCAGCTCGCGCACCACCGCCGCGGATCGCTCGGGAAAGAGCGCGGCGAGCTCCTCGAGTGTCGCGCACAGGCGCTGGGGCGACTCGAAGGCCACGATGGTACGTGGTTCCCTGGACCAGGCGGCGAAGAGGTCGCGGCGCTCGCCCGCGCGCCGGGGCACGAAGCCGTCCATGACGAAGTGCTCAGTGTCCAAGCCGCTCACGCACAGCGCCCCTAGCACCGCGGAGGCTCCGGGCGCCGTCGAGACGTTGAGGCCGGCGCCGGCCACCGCGGCGACGACCCGGGCGCCCGGATCGCTGATGCCCGGGGTGCCCGCGTCGCTGACCAGGGCCACCTGGCGTCCGGCCGCCACGTCGGCCAGGACGCGCTGGCTAAGCTGGGCCTCGTTGTGCGCGTGCAGCGCGACCAGGCGCCCGGCGCTGGGGATCTCCAGGGCGCTGAGCAGAGCGCGGGTGCGCCGGGTGTCCTCGCAGTAGATCACGTCGGCGTGGGTCAGCACGCTAACGGCCCGGCGCGTGATGTCGCCGAGGTTGCCCAGCGGGGTGGCCACGAGAATCAGGCTGCCCGAGCGCGCGCTGGACTCGTCCACGGACCACTCTCCTCACACATCCACTAGGATTGCAACCTATGTCGAAGCGGACCGTCAAGCGCAAGCTGCGCGCCAAGAAGAAGGCCAACCACGGCAAGAAGCCGAACTGCGGGCGCGGCTAGGCCAGACGCGCGTCCCAGGTCAGTCCGCGGCGCTCCAGCTGCGCACTGACCATGCTCGGCCGATCGCTCACCACCCCGTCCACGCCCAGGCTCAGCGCCCGGGCCACCTCGTGCTCCTCGTTGAGGGTCCACACGTGCACCCCGAGGCCGCACTCGTGGGCGCGGCGCACGAAGCGCTCGTCGACGAGCTCGATGCCCTCGTAGGCCATCGGCACCTGCAACAGCTGCGCCGGCGGGACCCGCGGCGCCCCACCCTCGAGGAGTGAGAAGTAGAACGCCGCGACCTCGTCGGTGGCCGCTGAGGTGGCCACGCCGGGCGCTCGGTGCCGGAAGCGCGCCAGTGCGCGATCGTGGAAGGAGGCCACCACCACGGTGTCCTCGCGCGCGAAGCGGGCGATCTCCTCGGCCAGCAGGTCCTCGTAGCCCTCGACGTCGGGGTCGGTCTGCTTGATGTCCAGATTGATCAGCACCCCCGGGAACGCCGTGAAGACCTCGGCCAGCGTGGCCACGCCCAGTCGACGGTCCTCGGGCGCACGCCCGCGCAGCGCGTACTCGACCTCGTCGCGCCCCGGCGCCACGTCGTAGCCCTCGACGAAGTAGAAGGCGTTGTCCAGCTCGCGCAGATCGGCCAGGCTCAGCTCCGCGATGCTGCCGCGTGCGTTGGTCGTGCGATCCACAGTCTCGTCGTGACAGACCACGAGCTGACGATCCCGCGTGGCGTGCACGTCGAGCTCGAGAGCGGTGGCTCCGCGCGCCAGGGCCTGAGCCATGGCGTAGAGAGTCGACGACGGAGCCTCGTAGGAGCCGCCCTGGTGGGCGAAGTTGATGACGCGCCGCTGGGTCCAGCTCACGCGTCGCCGACGCCGATCGCCAGCTTCCTCGCGACGCGCGCCTCCATGTAGAACGCCAGGCCCGGCACGAAGCCGGCCGCCAGCATGAGCAGCAGGTAGCCCGGATGCAGGCGCGCCTTGAGCGCCAGCTGGAAGCACATCACCAGGTAGATCGGGTAGAGGACCACCCCGTGGCCGACACCGAGCACCGTCACCAGGACCTTGAGGTGCCTCCAGAGGGCGAGGTCCACCGCGTGCAGCAGAAGGGTGATGAACAGGATGATCAGCGTCGTGCCCGTCACGAAGGACATGAGCCGATAACGCTGGAACGCGCGCAGCACTAGTGGCCCCAGAGCTTCTTCTTCGGCTTGGTCGCCACGGCCGCGAGGTGGTCGTTGTAGGCAGCCAGGACCGGGTCCTCACGCTCCGCCAGAGCCGCCTCGGCGCGCTGGCGCGCCTCGCGCGCCTCGGCGCGCATGCGCTCTTCGTACTCGCGCCGCTCGTTCTCCTGCTCTTCGGTCACGTCCTCCATGTGCAGCATCGCGTACCAGCCGAGCACGCCAAGAACGCCGAAGACCGGCCACTCGATCGAGTACATGAAGCTCAGGGTGTTGCCCGAGACGGCGCGACCGACCTGCCACCACGCGGCCGCCGCGCACAGCGCGAGCCAACAGGCCAGCGACACGTGCAGCAAGAGGGCTCGAGGACTCAACCACTTTGACTGCACGGCGACATCCTAGTGAGCGGACTTCGAATTCCGGGCCCGTCTCACGCGCTCGCGAGAGCCCTATTCCCCACCAGTGCAATAGCGATTCACGCCGCACAACACGGCGCGCATGCTCGCCTCAGATGAGGCCCGCCTCGATGGCCATCTCTTCCAGGTCGACCTCCGGACGCGCGCCCAGATGCTTGATGATCTCGCCCGCACAGAGCGAGCCGAGCTCGGCCGCCTCGACCGGGTCCGCCCCGAGAGCGAGTCCGTAGAGGAACCCCGCCGCGAACATGTCGCCGGCGCCATTCTGATCGACCACCGTCTCGACCTCACGCGCGGGAACCGAGACCACCTCGTCGGGCAGCACCACGTCGGCGCCGCGCGGGCCCCGCGTCACCGCCGCCAGCAGACCCAGCTCGGTGATGGCGTCAAAGGCCGCGCCCAGGCTGCGCACCTGGAACAGCGAGGTGATCTCGTCCTCGTTGCCCAGCAGTACGTCGACGTCGCTCGTCACCAGCTCGAGGAAGTCCCGCCGGTGCCGGTCCACGCAGAACATGTCCGACAGGGACAGGGCCACCATCGAGTCGTGCTCGTGGGCCAGCGTCGTGACCTTGCGCACGGCCTCCTTGGCGGGCGCCAGGTCGAACAGATAGCCCTCGACGTACGTGATCTCCGAACGCCGGATCAGCCGATCGGTGATGTCCGCGGACTGCAGCTGGTTGGACGCGCCGAGGTAGGTGGCCATCGTCCGCTGAGCGTCGTCGGTGATGAAGACGTGACAGCGACCCGTCAAGCCTTCGTGGTCGCCCGCGATGGCCAGGTCGAGCTCCACCCCCATGGAGCGCAGGTCGTGGGTGAAACGCTCACCGAACTCGTCGTTGGCCACCTTGCCGATGTAGCCGCACGTCCCGCCGAGCGCGGCCACCCCCGCAATCGAGTTGGCCACGGAGCCGCCCGACATCTGCACGGTCGGGCCCATCGCGTTGTAGAACGTCTCAAGCTGGTGGTGCTCAATCAGAGTCATGGAGGCCTTGACGAGCCCCAGGGACTCGTACACGCCCTCGCTGTCGCGAGAGATCACGTCGAGCATCGCGTTGCCGATGCCGGTCACCGCGAGGCGCCCCGGGGCGGGCTTGCGGCGCAGCGAGACCGGCGCGGTCGATTCAGTCACTCCGTGAGCGTAGAGGATCGGGCGTTAGGGTTGGGACCTATGAGTCAGCCAACCAATCCCTATCGACTCGCCCGCACGGTGCTGCCCCGGGCCTACCGGATCTTCCTGACGCCGGACATCGAGGCGGCGAGCTTCTCCGGACGCGTCGAGATCGACGTGGACGTCCTCGAACCCGTGCGAGCGATCACGCTGCACGCGAAGAATCTCGATCTCGGCGAGGCGAGCCTCACCCGAGAGGGCGCGTCGCTGCGCTCCACGGCGCCGCGGCACGAGTCGACCTACGAAACGGCCACCTTCGAGTTCTCCGAGGACGTGCCCGTCGGGTCCGCGACCCTACAGATCGCCTACACCGGCGTGCTCAGCGACCAGTTGTCGGGCTTCTACCGCTCGACCTTCACCGACGCGCAGGGCACGAGCCACACCATCGCGACCACCCAGTTCGAGCACTCCGACGCGCGCCAGGCGTTCCCCTGCTTCGACGAGCCGTCCTTCAAGGCGACCTTCCAGGTCACGCTCACCGTGCCCCACCAGCACGCGGTGTACTCGAACACGCGCGAGCAGTCCACCGTGGACGAGGGCAACGGTCAGAAGACCGTCACCTTCGCCCCCACGATGAAGATGTCCAGCTACCTGGTCGCCTTCGTCATCGGGCCCTTCGAGCAGACCGAGGCCGTCGACGTGCTCGGCACGCCGCTGCGCGTCATCTACCCGATCGGCAAGGGCCACCTGGTCGAGCTGGCCCTGGAGTCCGGTCGCTTCGCCCTGGAGTTCTTCTCCACCTACTTCGACATCCCCTACCCCGGGGACAAGCTCGACATGATCGCCATCCCCGACTTCGCCTTCGGGGCCATGGAGAACCTGGGCTGCATCACCTACCGCGAGTCCGCACTGCTGGTGGACGCCCGGTCGGCCTCGCACGTCGAGCGTCAGCGCGTCGCCGAGGTGGTGGCCCACGAGATCGCCCACATGTGGTTCGGCGACCTCGTGACCATGGAGTGGTGGGAGGGAATCTGGCTCAACGAGGCCTTCGCCACCTTCATGGAGGTGCTGTGCATCAACGCCTTCCGTCCGCAGTGGGGCATGTGGGTCGACTTCGGGATCCAGCGCGACCTCGCCCTGCAGATCGATGGGCTGCACACGACGCGCCCGATCGAGTACGAGGTGATCTCCCCGGACGACACGCGCGGCATGTTCGATCTGCTGACCTACGAGAAGGGCGGTTCGGTGCTGCGCATGCTCGAGCAGTACCTCGGCGAGGCAGTGTTCCGAGACGGGATTCGTCACTACCTGCGAACCCACAGCTACGCCAACACCGTGACCACCGACCTGTGGGACGCCCTCGAGAGCGTGTCGGGCCAGCCGGTGCGGGCCATGATGAACACCTGGATCCTCCAGGGTGGGCACCCGCTGGTGAGCCTGGCCGGTGACGCGCTCTCCCAGGAGCCCTTCGCCTACGGCGAGTCCACGGGCGAGAGCGCCATCGGCCAGCACTGGATCGTGCCGGTGCTGACTCGCTCACTCGGCTCGGCGAGCACCAACCGGCACCTGTTGGGCGACGAGTCCTTGCGAGTCACCGACCCGGCCCCGGTCGTGGTCAACGCCGGTGGCTCGGGCGTGTTTCGCACTCGCTACGACAGCGCCGAGCTGGTCGAGCTGACCGGACACCTGGGCGAGCTGGACGAGCTCGAGCGCGCCACCCTGGTCGCGGACACGTGGGCCCTGCTGTTCTCGGGCCGCGCGACGTGGGCCGACTTCCTGGCCGTGGCCCGGGGCATGGGCGAGCAGAACGAGCCCGCCCCGTGGACCAGCATCACGACGGGCCTGGACATGGTTGACCGAGCACTGGACGACCAACAGCGCCCCCAGCTGGTGAACATCGTGCGCGAACTGCTGGGTCCCCAGATGGCCCGCCTTGGCTGGGAGCCCTCCGAGACCGAAGACGAGCGCACGGGCCAGCTGCGCGGGATCATCCTGGGCGCGTTGGGCACGCTGGGCGCCGACGAGGCCGTGCGGGCCGAGGCCCGCCGGCGCTTCGAGGCCGGTCCCCTGGACGGGGACCTGGCACGAGCGATCCTGCGCGTCGTGGCCCACGAGGGTCGCTCGGGCGACTACGCCTTCTTCCTGGAGCGCCGACGCCACGCCGCCACGCCCCAGGAGGAGCAGCGCTACCTCTGGGGACTCGCGGACTTCCCGGTGACCGAGCTGGCCCTGGACGCCGCGGCCAAGTGCTTCTCCGAGTTCCGCTTGCAAGACGCTTCGATCGAGCTGGGCCTGCTGTCTCGCAATCGGGTCACGGGCCCCGACGTGTGGCGCTACTTCGTCTCGCGCTGGGACGACGTGATGAACCTGCCGCCCAACTACCGCAGCCGCGTGGCCAGCGGCGTGCCGACGTACATTGGCGACGACACCTTCGCCGCCGAGGTGATCGCGTTCCACGCCTCGCACTCCGTGGGCGGCGAGCAGCGTCAGGTCGAGCAGCTCGTCGAGCGCCTGCGCGTGGGCCTGGCCTTCCGCGAGCGCCTGCGCCAGCACTTCGGGGGCTGACGTGAACGTCGGGACGTTCCTGGGCATCGCCGCCCTGATGTTCATTCTGGAGCTCCCGGACAAGACCATGATCGCCACGATCGTGATGTCCACGCGCGCGCGTCCGTCCTCGATCGTGCTGGGCGCCTCGAGCGCCTTCGTCGTCCAGATGGGACTCGCCGTCGTGGCGGGGGGCCTGCTGACCCTCTTGCCGACGCGGCCCAAGGAGTTCGTCGTGGCCGCGCTCTTTCTCGCCGGGGCGGCGTACCTGCTCTTCGTGCCCGAGAAGGCCGTCGAAGAAGAGGGCGAGCGCGAAGGGCGCGAGGAGCGCTCGGGTACGCGCTGGCGCGAGGTCTCCACGGCCTTCTCCGTCATCTTCATCGGCGAGTTCGGCGACCTCACTCAGATCCAGGCGGCCAACCTGGCCGCCAAGACCCACCAGCCCCTCGAGGTCTTCGTGGCCTCCTCGGTGGCCATGATCGGCGTGTCGTTCCTGGGCGCCTACGGCGGGCGACTCCTGCAGCGCGTCGTGCCACTCGGCAAGATTCGCCTGGGTGGTGGCGTGATCTTCGCGGGCCTCGGGCTCTACACGCTCGTCCAGGCGTTCGTCGCGTGAGCCGACTCGACGAGCTCTTCGCCCTGGCCCGTTCGACCAAGGGCTTCATGCCCGAGCTCGAGGGCCTGGCCCTCTACGAGGCGGCCCGACAGGCCGGTGAGCGTGGAGCCGGCACCTGGCTCGAGATCGGTGCGTGGTGCGGCAAGTCGACCCTCTACCTCGGCGCGGCGGCCGAGGCCAGCGAGAGCCTGCTCTACTCGCTCGATCACCACCACGGTTCCGAGGAGAACCAGCGCGGCTGGGAGTACTTCGACGAGGACCTGGTGGACCCGTATGACGGACGGCTCAACACCCTGCCCCACTGGCAGCGCACCATCGCCAGCGCGCGCCTCGAGCTCACGGTGGTGGGACTGATCGGACACTCCGCAGCCATCGCGGCCCACTTCGAGCAGGCGCTGGACCTGCTCTTCATCGACGGGGGCCACGCCGAGGCGGTCGCGTGGGCGGACTATCACAACTGGGGCCCGAAGCTGGTCGCCGGCGGCGTGCTGGCCATCCACGACGTCTTCGCGGACCCCGCCGAGGGTGGCCGGCCGCCCTACGAGATCTATCGGCGCGCGCTGGACTCGGGTGACTTCCTCGAGACCGGCGCCACGGGCTCACTGCGCGTGCTCAGGCGGCGCTAGAGGGTCCGCGTGCAGCCGGGCTCGGGGATCTCGAGCACGCCGTCTAAGAAGCCGTGACGAAAGAGACCCGCCGCGGGACTGGCCGAGGTGAGCGCGTCAGCGGCCAGAATGACGGCGGCCACGGTGTAGGAGGTGACCTCCCCATCGGGAAAGGTCGCGCGCTGGGGGTAGGCCAGGCCCGTCCAGTACGCGCCGTCGTCGCGACGGTGTCGCCGCGTCAGCGCGAACAGGTCCAGAGCCGCGCTCGTGCGTCCCACGGCGTCCAGGGCCAACACGCACTCGGCGGTCTCGGCCGCGGTCACCCAGTCGCTGGTGGACACGCAGCGCACCCCCACGCCCTCCATGACGTGGCGCTCCCAGCCGTCGTCCAGGCGCGCGTCGGCCGCCTCGCCCACGAGGGCACCGGAGATGACCGGGTAGTACCAGTCCATGGCGAACTCGTTCTTGGGCGCGAACGCGCCGGGATGACGAGCCACGGCGTGACCCAGGCGCCCGGCGCCGAGGCGCCAGTCGGGCACGTCGTGTCCCAGGTGCTCGGCGAGGGCGATCGCACAGCGCAGCGAGTGGTAGATCGACGAGGAGCCGGTGAGCAGGGCGTAGTGCTCGGCACGGCCCGCGCTGTCGAGCGACCAGCGCACCGTGCCGTCATCCTTCTGCCATCCCAGCACGAAGCCCACGGCGCGACGCACCGCGTCGAAGTGCTCGGCCACGAAGTCCACGTCTCGGCTCACCAGCAGGTAGTGATAGAGCCCAGTCGCCAGGTACGCGCTCACGTTCGTGTCCAGGCGTGCGTCGGCCACGGCGTCGCCACGGTAGTAGTTGAACCAGGCGCCGTTGGCCAGCTGGGTGTCGGCCAGCCAGCGGTACGCCGCGCGCGCCGCGTCCAGGTGACCGGTCACGCTCAGGGCCATGGCGACCTCGACGTGGTTCCACGGATCGCAGTGGCCGCCCTCGTACCACGGGATCTGACCCGAGGGGTGCTGCAGCGCGGCCAGCCAGTCGGCGCTCTGGGCGATCTCGTACGTGCTCAGCACCTCGGGCACGTCGTGCAGCAGGATCGTCACGCGGGGGCCTTGCGCACGTAGACGACCAGGGACTTGCCCATGACGGGCGAGAGGACGCGCTCCAAGTAGCGCGTCAGCCACGGCCGCTTCGCGATGTCCCAGACCAAGAAGCGATGGTAGAGGCGCACCAGACGGTGCTCCTCGTTCGTCGTGCCGACGAAGCACTTGAGCCACCAGTACGGGCTGTGCAGGGCGTGCGCGTAGTGGTGCGAGGTGACGATGAGCCCCGCGCGCACCAGGCGCTGCTCGAGGATCCGGCGTCGGTAGATGCGCACGTGGCCCCCCGGCACGCTGTGGTACTCATCCGACAGGGCCCAGTTGATCAGCTCGGGCCCGAAGCGCGGCACGGTGAGGGCCATGGTGCCCCCGGGGGCGAGCACGCGGGCCAGCTCGGACATCGCCGCCTCGTCGGCGGGCACGTGCTCGAGGACCTCCGAGCAGATCACGCGATCGAAGGTCCCCTCGGCGAAGGGCAGCGCCAGGGCGTCTGCCTGCACGACCGCGACCGAGGGCGCCGACAAGCCGACGCCCAGCTCGCCCGCCTCGGCCATGGCCACGAAGGTGCCGAGCACTCCGTCGACCTCGCCCTCGGCCTGATCCAGCGCGACGACGTGGGCCCCGCGCCGAGCCGCCTCGAAGGCGTGCCGGCCGAACCCGCAGCCCAGGTCCAGGGCGCGATCGCCCCGTCGCAGGCCGAGCGTGTCGTAGTTGCACGTCAGCATCAGTCAAAGACCATTGCCGCGGGCAGCGCCGAGCCGGAGAGGATGGCGTCGTAGCAGGCGGCCGTTCCCCGGGCGGTGACCTGCCAGGTGAAGCGCTGCATGACCCGCTCACGTCCGCGCTGGCCGAGCTCGCGGCGCAGATCCTCGTCATCGAGCAGGCGTCCGATCGCCTCGACCAGGGCCTCGGGGTCATTGGGCGGCACCAGCAGTCCGGTCTCGCCCGAGACGCCCACCACCTCCGGCAGTGCCCCGCCGGTGGTGGCCACCACCGGCACCGCGCACGCCATCGCCTCGATCGCCGGGAGCGAGAAGCCCTCGTAGAGGCTCGGCACGACCGCCACCTGGGCCTCGCCGTAGAGCCGCGCCAGCTCCTCGTCGCTCACCCCCGAGATGGTGGTGACGATGTCCTCGAGGCCCAGGCGCTCCAGGCTCCGCGCCACGCGCCCGCCGGGGCGCGGACGCCCGATCACGATCAGGTCGATGTCGCGCTCGACGCGCAGCTTGGCCACGGCCTCCAGCAGCGGCACGAGTCCCTTCATGGGCACGTCACTCGACGAGGTCACCATCAGGCGCCCCGGGCGCGCGACCACGTCACGATACGGCCTGAACACCTCGTGGTCCACGCCGACCGGCACCACCGTGAGCCGCTCGAGGGGCACGCCCATCTGGGCGTGAATGTCGGCCTTGGAGTTGTGCGAGACCGTGAGCACCGCCGGCAGGCTCTTGAGCACCCGGACCTGCATGCGCAGGAAGCCAAACCAGCGTCGTGTCGTCAGGCGCTTGACGAGGCCCGTGGTGTGCTCCAGGGCGATCGTGCGATCCACGGTGATCGGATGGTGCAGGGTCTCGAGCAGGGCCCAGCCGTCGCGCACCAGGCCCGCGATGCCCGGACCCATGCACTGGTTGTCGTGCACGATGTCGAACTCGCCACGGCGCGCGCGCAGGATCTTGCGCACCCGACGGCTGAAGGCGTAGGGCTCCCCGAAGCCCGCGCTGAGCATGATGGCGAACTCGGCGACGTCCTCGACGCTCGTGAACTCGGAGGGCGCCGGGATGCGGAAGGGATCCGGGTCACGGTACAGATCCAGCCCGCGCACCGGCGTGAAGCCCACGCCCTCGTCCAGCTCGGGCCAGGGCGGACCGGCGAAGACCTCGACGCTGTGCCCGAGGGCCACCAGCTCGCGGCAGAGGTGACGGGTGTACACCCCCTGGCCCCCGCAGCGCGGATTGCCCCGATAGACCAGGAAGGCCACGCGGGCCCGACCGGGCTGGGCGGGCCGGGGCGCCACGCGTGCGGGGGTGACGATCGCGCGCGAGCGCGCCCACGAGGCCCGCGTCTCGGCGATGGTCTCACGCAGCGAACGTGTCACGGGTCCCTCCGGTCGAAGTCCCCCATTCTCGCCCAGGCGACGCGTACGGGACAAATGGCTCCCCCGACGCCGGCTCGCTACGCTCGGGACGTGGACCTGACCTATCCCGCCGACGCCGAGGCCTTCCGCCTCGAGATTCGAGCCTGGCTCGAGGCCAACCTGCCCGCCGGCTGGTTCTCGCCGGACTTCTCGATGGACGAGCCCGAGCGCCAGGAGTTCAACCGCACCTGGAACGAAAAACTCTTCGCCGGCGGCTGGATCTGTGCCGGCTGGCCCCGCGAGTATGGGGGCAAGGGCCTCAGCCTGCTCGAACAGGTCGTGCTCAGCGAGGAGTTCGCCCGCGCCGGCGCGCCGATGCGCGCGGACTTCTTCGGCGACACGCTGGTGGGCCCCACCATCCTGCAGTGGGGCAGCGAGGAGCAGAAGCGCGAGTTCATCCCGGGCATCCTCGAAGGTCGCATCACCTGGTGCCAGGGCTTCTCGGAGCCCAATTCGGGCTCCGACCTCGCGAGCCTGACGACGAGCGCGGTCCTGGACGGGGACGAGTGGGTGATCAACGGCCAGAAGGTGTGGACCACCCAGGCCCAGTACGCCGACTACGTCTTCCTGCTCGCGCGCACGGACCCCCACGCGCCCGCGCACGCCGGCATCAGCTACCTGCTCGTGCCGATGCACCAGGACGGCATCGAGGTGCGCCCGATCACGCAGGTGGACGGCTCGGGCGAGTTCAACGAGGTGTTCTTCACCAACGCGCGCTGCCCGAAGGACAACGTCGTGGGCGGACTGAACAACGGCTGGAAGGTCGCCATGACCACCCTGGGCTTCGAGCGAGGCTCGTCCTCGACCACCAGCCACCGGCGCTTCCTCAAGGAGTGGGAGGCCATCGTGGCCGAGGCCCGCCGTGTCGGGCGCACCGAGGAGCGCCTCGTGCGCGACGCGCTCGTACGCTCGTGGTCCAAGGTCAAGATCATGGAGATCAACGGCTATCGCACGTTGAGCGACGCGCTCACCGGAGGTTCCAACGCCGCCCTGCTCGGTGCCTGCAACAAGATGTTCTGGTCCGAGATGCACCGGGACATGATGGAGACCGGTCTTGACATCATGGGCATGCACGCGCAGATCCTGACCGGTAAGGGACCAGTTCAGGGCGGCCCCGGACGCCGGGGCCGGGCGGACTACCCGGTCTCCGATCTGCAGGCGTCCTTCTTCTTCTCGCGCTCCGAGACCATCTGGGGCGGCACCGCGGAGATCCAGCGCAACATCGTCGGTGAGAGGGCGCTGGGACTGCCCAAGGAGCCCAAGGCTCAGTCGGTGTAGACCACGGCGGCCTGGCTGTGCCGTCGCGCGCGCTCGTGGGTCAGGGCGAGCCAGAGCCCGATGACCACCGTCAGGCTCGAGCCAACCAGGATTCCCACTCGCGCGTTGGTCACGTGGATGATCCAGCCGATGAGCGGCGCGCCGATCGGCGTCGTGCCGAAGAAGGCGATGCTGTAGAGGCTCATCACCCGCCCGCGCATCTCACTCGAGGAGTTCAACTGCATCGTCGCGTTGCAGGTCGAGACGAAGGCGACCGAGAACGCCCCCGTCGGCACGAGGAGCAACTCGGCCCAGAGCAGACTCGGCGCCAGGGCGACGGCGCTCAGGCTCGCGCCGAAGCCCAGGGCGAGCACCGCGAGCAGGCCGTGGGTGGGCCGGGACCGGTACGCCACGAAGAGGCCCCCGAACACGGCGCCCAGGCCCATCGCGCCCATCAGCAGCCCGTAGTGCGTGGCCGAGCGCTGGTGAAAGGTCACGTGCGCGAGCACCGGCAGGGTCACGGTGAAGTTGAAGGCGAAGAGGCTGACCACGGCCACGGCGATCACCGCGCGGCGCAGGCTCGGCGTCGAGCGCACGTAGGCCAGGCCCTTGCGCAGTTGACCCTTCTCGCGCGCGACGGTGCGCATCGGGACGAACTCTGTGGACCGCATGATCGCCAGGGCGACCAGCACCGCCGCGTAGGACGCCGCGTTGGCGTAGAAGCAGCTCGCGGTGCCGGCCACCGCGATGAAGGCCGTGGCCACCGCGGGCCCGACGAGGCGTCCCGCGTTCATCAGCACGCTGTTGAGGCTGACGGCGTTGGTGAGCAGGTCGCGACCCACCATCTGCTGCACGAACGCCTGACGCGCGGGGACGTCGAAGAGGTTGGCGACGCCCAGCAGAAACGAGAGGACGTAGACCATCGGCACACTCGCGTGGTGGCTGCTGACCAGGATCCCGAGCAGCAGGGCCAGGAGACCCGCGCTGGTCTGGGTCGCGTAGAGGATCGCTCGCTTCTGGTGTCGGTCCGCGACGAGGCCCCCGTAGGAGCCGGCCAGCAACGTCGGCAGGTACTGCAGTGCCACCGCGATGCCCAGGTCCACCGAGGAGCCCGACAGCTGCAGCACGAGCCAGCCCAGGGCCACTGACTGCATCCAGGTTCCCGACACCGAGATCAGCTGGCCGAAGGCGTAGAGGCGGAAGTTGCGTACGCTCAGCGCCGCAAACGTCTTCGAGGTCATGGTGCGGGCCGCGCTCACTCGTCCTCCACCAGCCGCTCCAGGAAGCGGGCCAGCTCCTCGGCACGAGTGCGCTCGGCGGGCGAGAGGGCCAGGAGCCTCTGTTCCAGATAGGCCGACTTGCGCTCGCGAATCTCGGTGATCTTGCGCTTGCCGCGCGCGCTCAGGGTGACGCGCGTGCAGCGCCGATCCCGCGCGTCCGTGGTGCACACGACCAGACCGGCCCCCTCCATCAAGCGGATCAGGCGCGTGACCGAGGGCGGCTGGATCTGCTCGGCCAGGGCGAGCTCGCCCAAGGACGGGGCGCCGAGGGTATCCACGAGGGCCAGGAGAGAGGCCTGCGCGGGCGTGATGCCGCCCAGGGAGGAGTTGCGCAGGCGCCGGTGCAGTCGGGTCACCCCGCGACGTATCCGGGCGGCCGTGTCGGGCAGAGCTGCGAAGTCATCCATTATTTCACCTAACTAAATAATAGGATACCTCGACACGGGCGCGACCGCGCGCGGGGCGGTCTAGAGGGACTGGAAGCGCGGCACGTAGCCGCCCGTGCCCAGGGACATGGAGTCCTCGAGGTCGATCGACTCATCGACGCCGCCGAGGACCTCAGTGATCCAGTGGAGTCGGTCCGTCAGGATGCGCGTGACGCCGCCCTGCAGAGTGGACGAGGAGATCGCACAACTCGAGCACGCTCCCGACAACTCGACCTGCACGACGCCGGTCTCCACGTCAGCGCGCACCAGCACGAGATCGCCGCCGTCGGCCTGCACCGCCGGGCGCATCAGGTCGATCAACTTGTTGAGCGCGCCCAGACGCTTGGCCCGCTCCTCGTCCGTGAGTTCCACGCCACCAGTCTGCCGGGAATCTCCGGAGCCGTGACCGTCCCAGTACGATGAGCCCATGCGGGGGGCCGTGGCGGGCATCGATCTGTCGGACTTGGACTTCTGGCGTCGGCCGTGGTCCGAGCGCGAGGCGGCTTTCGCGCGCCTGCGCGTCGAGGCGCCCATTAGCTTCTATTCCGAGCCCCCGCTCGAGAACACCGCGGTCGAGTTCCCGCCGGGGCCGGGCTACTACGCACTCGTGCGCCACCGTGACGTGGCCACCGCCTCGCGACACCCCGAGGTGTTCACGTCCGCGCCGGGCGCCGTGTCCATCCTGGACCTACCAGCCGAGATGGTCGAGTACTTCTCGGGCATGATCTCCACGGACAATCCGAAGCACGCGCGCCTGCGGCGCATCGTGGCCAACGCCTTCAACCCGCGCAACGTGGCCGCCGTGGAGCGCGACATCGAGGAGCGGGCCGCGCGCATCGTTGAGCGAGCCATGGAGTCCGGCACCGGTGACTTCATCGTCGACATCGCCGCGCCCTTCCCCCTCGAGATCATCTGCGAGATGATGGGCGTGCCCGCCAGTGAGCACGCCACGGTGCTGCGCGCCTCGAACGTGATCCTCTCGATGGGCGATCCCCAGATCGTGCCGGAGGGCAGCGATGCCGTCGTGGCCTTCCTCGACGCCGGTGCGACGCTCACCGGCATCATGGAAGAGCTCGGTCAGTACCGCCGCCAGCACCCCATCGACGACATCACGAGCTTCCTCGTCAACGCCGAGATCGAGTCCGAACGCCTGAGCCAGCAAGAGCTCGCCTCCTTCTTCGTCCTGCTGGTCACCGCCGGCAATGAGACGACGCGCACCGCTCTCGCGCACGCCCTGGTCGCCCTGGACGCGCAC
>JAJXUK010000061.1 GCA_021782915.1 Actinomycetes bacterium
CGTGAGGATCGAGCCGCCGCCGCCGAGAGCCCCCAAGGACAGGCCAATGGCCACGCCGAGGGCGACAGCGACGCTGGCGGTGGCGATCACAACCCTTGCTCCTCACTAAATATCAGAATGTAGGTACATTAGCACTTCCGCCACACGTGCCCGTAAGATGCGGCCAGAGCATGATCGAAGAGGGTGCGTCGACGTGACACTGGCGGACGATCTGGATCGCGACAGCCCCCTTCCCCTGTGGGCCCAGCTGTACGAGCTCCTCTCGAGCCGCCTGGGCCAGGGTGACTTCTCGGAGGACTTCCCCAGTGAGCTGGAACTGGCCAGTTCCTACGGCGTCAGCCGCAACACCGTGCGCGAGGCGATGCGACGGCTTCGCCAGGAGGGCGCGGTGGTCAGTGCGCGAGGGAGGCGCCCTCGCGTGGCCACGTCCCTCATCGAGCAGCCCCTCGGGGCGATCTACAGCCTCTACGCCGCCGTCGAGGCCGCGGGCCTGACTCAGCAGAGCGTCGTCCTGACCTGTGACACTCGACGGGATCCCCTCGTCGCATCACAGCTCGAACTCGAGCCGGCTGCACCCCTCTTCTTCCTGGAGCGACTGCGTCTGGCGGGTGAGGAGCCCCTGGCCCTGGACCGGGTGTGGCTGCCCCAGGAGATCGGGGCACTCATTCAGGCGGCGGACTTCTCCCACACGGCGCTCTACACCGAACTCCACGCGCGCGCGGGAGTCAGAGTGACCTCGGGTAGCGAGCGGGTGCGTGCAGTCGTGCCGGACGCGACGGATCGCGCACTGCTCGAGCTCGAGGACGACGGCGCGGCGCTGTCCATCACGCGTCTGGCGCGTGATGAGTACCGTGCACTCGAATGGCGCGTGACGCTCATCCGGGGTGATCGCTTCAGCCTCGTCGCCGACTTCTCCGCCCGCACGGGACATCCCCTCGACGCGTCAGCCATGACAGTGGAGACACCCGAGGAGTGACTCGCCGCGCCGATTCATGATCGATGTGACACGCTTCTCAACGCCGTGAGCCACGACAAGCCCGTCGCGAGGCGCTCGCGTGCGAGCGTCGCCATCCGCCGGACCGCGTATCAGGAGCGCACGTGGCACACGCGGACCCCACGCGGGTACGCATCAGGTCCCGACGCCCGCACCGGCACCCACAGGTTGACGCAGGTTGGCCCCGGGCGGGTCTCACAGTGGTCAATCGGAGCCTTCTTCGACGCGTGGACATCGCAGGGCACCAGCCGCGAGCGTGGGCCCGATGCCGCGCGGATGTCGCCCGGGCCTGGCGCCAGACGTGGGAACGGGCCGCGTCACGCGCCTCTTCGTTCGTGTCTACGACGAGACACCTAGAAGTGACCAGATGACGAGGTAGGCAAAGCCGGCAACGGCGAGGCAGATGACGACCGCTCGATCCCTGCGACGTATCGCCGGCGGACGATCCCCTCGGCTGAGCACGACGCTGAGAACGACGACGAGGACCAGGACGAAGGGCGGGATCAAGAGGCTGACGGGCACGCCAACCACCAGCGTCCCCACCACCCAGGGCCAGCGCGCATCGCCGCCCCACTGACGTGCGCGCTGCATTCCCTACGACGCAGTCGTGTTCGGGCCCAGGGAACAGGGGGTCACCCGCGCAATCTATCGCCGCCGCCTGAGCGTCTCGCGTTCTTGAGGCTGCCTGCGGCCAGTCCACCGCGCCCTGGGCACCGCCCGGAGCACTGCCGCCCTGCGAGTCACCCAGGCGCCGAGACTTGCTTGGAGAAGCGATTCGACGTCTGAGAAGTGCTCAGCACCTCGGTGCGTCATCATGGGGCGTGGTCGTCTTCCGGCGAATCGTTCTCGCTCTCACGCTGATCGGGCTCGGTGTCACGTCTGCGACGCCGTCCATTGCCGCGACGAGTGGCTCGTCGATTTCGTGGGCCTCTCTGGGGGTTGTGCGGCCTCTGCTGACCCAGCCCGCCGGTTGGGGCAGCCCAATCGCCGCTCAGCCCAGGAGCGCGAGATTTGGGTGGTGCACCCCGAACGGCGTGGAGATCTCCTCCAGCGTGGGCCACTCAACCCTCGTCTCGGACAGCGCCGTGGGCCAGATGCTCGCGAGCTCGAAGCTGACCCTGTCCAGCCCGTCCGGGACCTCGAGGGCCGTCGCCACCTGCGAGGAGGTCGCCCTGGATCCAAGCCATCCATCGACCGTCTACGCCGGGTTCCGGGCGAGTCACGGCGGGGAGATTCCGCCCTCCTACGCGGTGGCGCTGGTGACGACGAATAGGGGCAGAAGTTGGCGCTTCGTGCCTCCGCCCAAGGGTTACACGCTGACGGACTTCGCGGGATTCGTCGAGCGACCGAGCGGCGTCGACTTGCTCTACTCGTCGAACTACTTCTCAGCTCCCCAGCCGGGACAGTCGGCCGCCTTCGTCGCCGCGACGTCGTCCACGGGCGGGCGCTCGTGGACCGACGTGAGCCTGGGCTGTCCAGCCGGGGCTCCCTGTGTGATCTTTGGCCCCGAGGCTCCCCAGGGAGCGTGCGGGATGTCGCAGTGGCGCCAGTCCGTGCTCGTGGGTGCCATCTACTACTACAGGGGGACGACGCGGTGGCGCGCGGCCGGTGCCGTCAACTCTGTGAGCCAGTGCAGTAGCCAGCAACTCATCGACACGACTGCCCGCGACGAGTTCCTGGTCGATCGCAGCAGGCCCGACGCCCTGCTCTACACCCATGACGGAATCCACTGGACCTCGGTGAGGCTCCCGAAGCTCGACGGAGCGCCGGTCGGGGGCAGATTCGCCCCGTCCGGCCAGGTGATGAGCCTCGCATCGAACGGTGCCCTCATTGCCGTCGCCGGCTCTCCGTTCTCGACGTCAGAGCATCTCGAGATGCTGCTGCCGGGATCGAGCGTGTGGTGCACCACCACGGCAGTCCTGCCGGCAGCAACTCGACGCGAGCCCGTCGTCGCCATTCAGTCGAGCGAGTCGGCGTTGGTGGTGGCCTTCGTCTCGCCGGTCCTGCTGGGCGGAGTGACGAAGACCGCGGCACTCTCCTTCTCGCTCTCCACGTTGCGCTGCCACGACTGACTCTTGCCGTCGGGGAGTCGGTCACCGGGGGGCCCAGGCGGATCCCGATCCTGCTCGACACCCAGCTCTGCGTCATGCCTGAGAACTCGAAGACCTGGCGCGTCCGAAAGGCTGACGCTCGGGCGCTCCCCTGGTCCACGAGACACGTCCGGAACCGATTCTCGAGCTCGTGAGCGGAGTCGAGACGTGCGAAGATCGACAGAGCAGTGACCGAACTCCAAGGGCGCCGATCTCACTTCCAAGGTGGCGACGAGAGTGGCGCCCTCCACGTCCGTGGCAAACGTGGGCAAATCGCCGGGACCACTGTGTGGAGTCCGGGGGTCGAGCATTTTGAATCGCCCCGGGCCGGCCAGAGTTTCCATCAGACCCAGGGCGATTCACTCCTGGACTACGGCGAAGACGACCAGCCGCTGCTTGATGACGTGGAAGGTGGCCTCGTGAGAGCGTCGCTCGAGCCTGGTGCAGTTGCGACCAACTACTCAACGGCCACTTGTTGGGCCGCTCCGTCCGCGATGTTCTTCGAGTCCTGGACACCGAACGTGGGATCCGACAGGGCGTGCCCGTGCTGGACTCCGACCCTGAGGGTTAGGACGCGAGTGACGTGACCCGGCACGTGAATCGAGTAGGTCCAGGTGATCTGATGAAACACGAGAGTGGGAGTCTCCGACACCGGTGAGGCACCGGTGATCGACGTGGCCGATGATCCCGTTGCGCCCGCAGATCCAGCGGCACCCGTCGAACTAGTGGTACTCGTAGGCCCGGTCGTTCCTCCTGAGCCCGTGCTGGTCGTCGCACTCATAGGTCCCTCTTGGGACACTCCTCCACCGATGAAAGAAATCACTTCCGACGGCGTCGCACCGCGCCCCTTGACCCAAAACCGCAACTCGCACGAGCTCTGTGCACTGCCGGCCAAGGCGCACGCCGTGGTCGACGCGGTGACCTGGACGAACCCACTGGCCGAACCGCGACAGACCAGGTCGAAAGGACCGACGTGCGTGACGGCGGCGTTGCAGGTCACCTCAACCAGGGGCGTGCCCGATGTCCCCGCCAGCGCACGTGAGTACGGCGCGACAACCGCTGTCGCCAGCAAGATCGCCACCCCGAGTGATGCCGCAAACCTCCCAGAGCGCGAGTACTTCGTCAGATCCACCGTGCCAACTCCGCGCCCCATGATCCCCCCTGACAACACCCATCTTCCCCCGACCGAATCAGCGTTGCCACTGGAACGGATCGATGAACCCACTTGTATCACGAAAACGGCCGAAACGCACCGGTCAGCGACGTCTGGCGTGTTGTCCAGATCGTTCCCCAGAGTCCTCTTTGGATTGCCGTGCTCGGTGATGTCGGTCGGTCACGGTCGGTCGCTGCCCTCGGCGGAGAAGTCGCGCCCCAGCTGGTCGGTTTAGAGCGCTGCGCCGGAGAGCTTGTGGCGACGCGTCGTCTTCACGATCGCTGACCAGACACGCCGGTGTCTTTCTGGGCGATGGACCCGTTTCTTCGAGGCGGACCGGACCTTCCGCTCGCACTCGTCGGCGATGCACTGATAGCCGGCGGCCGAATCGTGGCGCTGCACGTCGACGATGGCGTAGGTCAGCTCGACGTTCTCGTCGCGGGCCGCGCGCGGGCCCGTCAGCCACTGACAGCAGCCCCGTGGACGACCTCAGCACCCGGCAGGTCTCCGTCACGGGAACTTGCTCGCCACCTCGTTCGCGGACCAGCGGGTGGGTGAGCGTGCCCTGAGGTGTGGGGAGGGTGAGCGGCGACTCGCCGCACGGTGGATCTCGCCCTCGAGGCTCTTGACGTGCGCCTCGCGGCCTCGTCGATCTCGGCCCGCGTGGCCCACCGAAACAGGCACGACTCGAAGTCCCGACGCGCGTGGTGAAGAGCTCTTAGCATCTCGCGTCGACGGGCGAGCGCCACGACGTCTCGGCGGAACTCTCTGGGGTGGGCACGGAGCACGTTGGCTCCTCTCTGCGAGCGGATGCTCGCACGGCTCGACGTCAACCCCTGATGGAGAGTCCCCGGACTCTGGCCCTGATACGAACGAGGTCGTGCGCTCGCCGCGGGTCGTCGGTTCGAACGAGTCCCTCTCCGTTAAGTCAGGTTGCCATCGGGCCATCGCAACCCTGGAGCCGATGGCGGCTAGGGACGACGTCCGCGTGACCCTCGGACTAGTCTCTGGAGTCCGGGGTCGAGGACTTCTGAATACCAGACTCCATCCGCCGGGCCGCTAGCTCATCGGGAAGAGCAGGGGACTTTTAATCCCAAGGTGCCGGGATCGAGACCCGGGCGGCCCACCAAGAACCCAAGCGCCAAAAGGCCTTGGGAACATTGGGGTTCTCCAATCTGCTATTTGCGAGAAAGTTCATCGCTTCCCCGTTTCTACCGGCTGTGACCCGTTTCCGCTCACTTTCCGTGGAAAGCAGTCCCCCCCCATTACTCCAGATCGGTCAGCGTACAAGTCACTGGTCAGTACCGCAGCAACTTGACTAGCGTCGGGAATAGTTCCAGAATCCGCCAAGTCCTGGAGCGCATCCGCAACCGTTACACCGAGTAAGACTGCGGATTCCTCAGAAGGTGATGGGATCACGTCCCGCCGAGTGGTGTAACTCCAAGGGAGCACTTCTCGATGCGGGACCATCCTTTCACTTGACCTTGGCGAGGGCAACCTTCGCCGGAGGTAGTGCGTCACTCTTCAGTTGATCCATGG
>JAJXUK010000005.1 GCA_021782915.1 Actinomycetes bacterium
CCTGAGGCGGCTCGGAGAAGCCCAGGACCTGCACCGGCGTCGAGGGCCCGGCCGCCTTGACCTGCTTGCCGTGGTCGTCGATCAGCGCCTTGACCTTGCCGTAGGCCGCGCCCGCGACCACCGGGTCGCCGACCTCGAGCAGACCCTTCTGCACCATGACGGTGGCGACCGGCCCACGGCCCACCTCAAGGTTGGCCTCGAGCACCGTGCCCACCGCGCGTCCACTCGGTCTCGCGGTCAGCTCGGCGACGTCGGCGACCAGCAGCACCTGCTCGAGCAGCTCGTCGATGCCGATGTCCTGCAGGGCCGAGATCTCCACGCAGATCGTGTCGCCGCCCCACTTCTCGGGCACCAGGCCGTGCTCGGCGACCTGCTGAAGGACTCGGTCGGGGTTGGCTTCGGGCTTGTCGATCTTGTTGACCGCGACGATCACCGGCACCCCGGCCGCCTTGGCGTGATTGATCGCCTCGACCGTCTGGGGCATGACGCCGTCGTCGGCCGCCACGACCAAGATCACGATGTCGGTAACACGCGCGCCCCGCGCGCGCATCGCCGTGAAGGCCTCGTGGCCCGGGGTGTCGATGAAGCCGATGTAGCGACCGTGCCACTTGACCTGGTAGGCCCCGATGTGCTGGGTGATGCCCCCGGCCTCGCCGGCCACCACATTGGTCTTGCGCACCTGGTCCAGCAGCTTGGTCTTGCCGTGATCGACGTGGCCCATCACCGTCACCACGGGCGGGCGCGGCACGGCCGAGATCTCCTCGTCCAGGTCGTCCTCGTCGAAGAACTTGGCCAGCAGCGCCGCCTCCTGCTGCTCACCCGGATCCACCAGGCGCACCGAGGCGCCGACCTCAGCCGCGTAGAGCTCGATCATGTCGTCGCTCAGAGCCTGCACGGCCGTGACGATCTCACCCTGCAAGAAGAGGAAGCGAATGATGTCCGCCGCGGATCGATTCAGCTTCGGGCCCAGGTCCTTGGCCGTCGAGCCACGCTCGATGATGATCTCTCCCTCGGGCACGGGCGCACTCGAGGGCTGCCACGTGGTCAGCTGGGTCGGCTCCAGCTCTTCGATGTTGCGCCGCCGGCGGCGAGTCGTCTTGCGCTGGGATCCGCGAGGTCCACCCGCGCCGCGGCCCGCCGGGCCGCGACTCGGCCCACCGGCAGCGGGCGCCCCAGGGCGAAAGCCCCCGGCTCCCGTGCCGGCACCGGCACCGGGACGCGGTCCCGGGCGCGCCCCGGGGCGCGCCGCACCCGTGCTCGGGCGCGGACTCATCGGACGCGATCCGGGCGCCGAGGGACGCCCGGGTGCTCCGGCCGGCGGGCGACGAACACCCGGCGGCGGTGGGATCGGACGTCCCGAGGAACTGAGCGGTCGGCCCGGCGGCGGCGGGATCGGGCGTCCGGTGGCGCTCATGGGCGGCCGGCGCGGCGCCGAGGACTCACCCTCGGCACTCGGACGCTGGCTCGGGCGAATCGTCGTGGGGCCCTCCGGGCTCGCCGGGCGCGCGACGGGGGCCTTGGGAGGAGCGGGCGTGGCGCGCGAGCGCACCACGCGAGGGTGCTCCTCGGCGACGGGCGCGGGGGCCTCGGCCGGGACCGTCGTGACTCGCGACGCCACCGGCTCTCTGACCTCGCTCACGTCGCTCACGTCGGCCACGTCGGGCGCCGCGGGCGCGGCGGGACTGGCGGGACTGGCGGGACTGGCGGGACTGGCGGGAGCCGCGGCGCTCGGCGCGGGCGCCGCCTTAGCGGTGCGCGGGCCCTTGGCCGGCTCGGCCGGCGCCGTGGCGCGACGCAGCCCGTCGGCGTCGACGCGTCGACGGATGCGGTCGGCTTGGGCGTCCTCGATGGACGCCGACGGGCTGGAGGCTCCGATGCCCAACTTCTGGGCGATCGTCAGCAACTCCTTGCTCGTCAGTCCGAGCTCCTTTGAGAGCTCGTGTACCCGGATCTTCTTCAGCGCCAAAACTGTCCTTCACGTCGCCGCGCTCGGAGCGCGACCACCTATTCTTCCACAACTACACCCGCGTTCGGCTGCTCACTCACCAGCGAGCGCACCGACGCGACATCCTCCTCGAGCAGCGCCACTCGCAGGCCGCGCCCCAGCGCCGAAGCGCTCAGACGCGACGCGCACGGACCCGAGGCGCAGAGCCAGACCCCCCGACCCACACCCCGCCCGAGGTGCCACACCCCATCGCGGCGTCCCACGCGCACCAGCGCGTCGTCCTCGCGTGTCAGGCGACAGACCACGCACGTGCGCCGCGGGGCTACGCGCCCTCCTCGGTAGCCTCGGCGGCGGTGACCTCCTCGACCACCTCAAACTGCACGTGCGTGCCCGCGGAGTCGGTGATCAGCACCGTCTCGTCCACGGTGGCCCCATCGGCGTGCTCACTCACGCTGACGCGCTCATCGACCACCACGTCGCCCTCCGTCCAGACCTCCTCGACGACCTCCTCTTCGACACCCTCGTTCTCGGAGCGAATGTCGATGCGCCAGCCGGTCAGCCGGGCCGCCAGTCGGGCGTTCTGGCCCTCCTTGCCAATGGCCAGGGAGAGTTGCTGGTCGTGCACGATCACGGTGGCCACACCCTCGACGTCATCGAGGAGCACTTCACGCACCCGTGCCGGGGCGAGGGCGGCCTGGATGAACGTGATGGGGTCCTCGCTGTAGGGCACCACGTCGATGCGCTCGCTGCGCAGCTCGTTGGTGATGTTGCGCACGCGACTGCCACGTGCTCCGACGCACGCGCCGACCGGATCGACCATGGAGTCGTTGGAGGCCACCGCGATCTTGGAGCGGTGTCCGGGCTCACGGGCGATGGCCTTGATCTCCACGGTGCCGTTGGCGATCTCGGGCACCTCAATCTCGAAGAGCTTGGCCACCAGCGCCGGGTGCGTGCGGCTCACCACGATCTGGGGACCCTTGTTGGTCTTGCGAACCTCAACGATGTAGACCTTGATGCGCGCGCCGTGTTCGTAGCGCTCGAAGGCGATCTGCTCGGCCTGGGGCAGCAGGGCCTCCACGCGCCCGAGATCGAGCAGCGTGTAGCGGTTGTCGTTCTGCTGCACGGTGCCCGAGACGATGTCACCCTCGCGGTTGGCGAACTCCTCGTACATCTGGCGGCGCTGGATGTCGCGGATCAACTGCATCAAGACCTGCTTGGCCGTCTGAGCGGCGATGCGCCCGAAGTCTTCGGGCGTGGCGTCCCACTCGCGCACCACGTTGCCCTCCAGGTCCAGCTCCAGGCCCCACACCTTGATCTCGCCGGTCTCGGGATTGATCTCCACCTCGGCGTCCTCGGCCGAGTCGGGCCGACGCTTGTACGCCGCGAGAAGAGCGTTCGCCAGGGCGACCAGCAACTCGTTCTCGTCGATGTTCTGATCGCGGGCGATCTGCCCCAGGGCGTCGAGGAATTCGAAATTCGCCATGGTCAGCCTTTCTTGCTCGTCGTTGCGGATCCCCAGGTGAAGACGGTGCGCGCGCGCTCGACGCCCTCGAGGCGCACCCTCACGGCCTCACCGTCGACCTCGAGGGTGGCACTTGAGTCGTCGGCGGCCACGAGCACGCCCTCGAGACGACGCGTCGGCTCGCCCTCGCGCCGCTCGCGCAGCGTGACGAGCTCGCCGACGGCGCTGGCGAAGTGCTCGGCTCGGCGCAGGTGACGCTCCAGGCCCGGGCTCGAGACGTCCAGCGTGAAGTGGCCCGGGATGGGATCGGCCGCGTCCAGCCAGACCGAGATCGCTCGGCTGGCCTCCGTCAGCGCGTCCAGGTCCACGCCCCCCGCTCGCGTCAACGTCACGTGCAGCGTCCCGCCAGCCAGTTCGAGGTCGTAGAGGTCCAGGCCCCTGTCGCCCAGGAGAGCGCGTATGGGGGCTTCGAGTTCCGTCACCATACCTCCTCTCCTGATCAGCGCCGGGACAACAAAAAAGCGCAGGCCCGAGGCCCGCGCGTCAACGAGTCCAGACGTCCTTGGCGGACTGTCCGAACAAGTGTAGCAGTCTTGACCGGGCCGAACAACGGCCCCGTCGCGCTAGTAGGAGCGCGCCACCACGGCCAGCAGATCGGGCTCGTTGACGTCACTGGGCACCGTGCCGTCAGGCCGGCTCAGGCAGCGCACGCTCACGGCGCCGGCGTTGAGGCGGTCCTCGCCCGCCTCGCCGACCACCGCCCAGGGTAGGCGCGCGAAGCCCGACTGGGCCGCCTCGAGAGCCTCCTCCACGCTCTCCACGTCCACGGTGCGCTCGTCGCGGCGGGCCGCGGCGGCCACGAGCAGATCGGCCTGGACGCGCTCGAGCAGCGAGGTGACCTCGCCGACGAGACCGCCCAGGGGCCGGGTGAGCTTGTCCGAGGTGTCCCGGCGCACCAGGGTGACCTGGCCAGCGGCCAGGTCACGCGCGCCGAGCTCAATGCGAAGCGGCACGCCCTTGATCTCCCAGTCGGTCACCCGGCGCCCGAAGCTGGCTCGCCCCCGGTCGACGACCGCGCGCACCCCGGCGCCCGTGAGCTCGGCGACGAGCCGCTCCGCGGCCGCCAGGACCTCGGGCTCCTCGCGCACCGGGATGACGACCACCTGAATCGGCGCCACCCGCGGGGGCACCACGAGGCCCTGGTCGTCACCGTGCATCATGATCAGTCCCCCGACCAGACGAGTCGAGGCCCCCCACGACGTGGTGTGGCACAGCTCGCTCTGGCCGTCCTCGTTCTGAAAGCCGATCTCGAAGACGCGCGCGAAGTTCTGGCCCAGGTCGTGAGAGGTCACCATCTGCAGGGCCTTGCCGTCACGCATCATGCCCTCGATCGTCAGGCTGTTGATCGCCCCGGCGAAGCGCTCGCGCGGCGTCTTGAGACCGAGGTAGCCCGGAGCGGACATCGCGTTGATCAAGAAGTCGTTGTAGACCTCCAGGTGGATGCGCATCAGGTACTCCAGCGCGTCGTCGTGGCTGGCGTGCGCGGTGTGGCCCTCCTGCCAGAGGAACTCCGCCGAGCGCAGAAAGAGGCGTGGTCGCAGCTCCCAGCGCACGACGTTGGCCCACTGGTTCAGTTTCAGGGGCAGGTCACGGTGACTCTGAATCCACTTGGCCATGAACTCGCCGATGACCGTCTCCGAGGTCGGGCGCACGACGAGGGCCTCGGCCAGCTCCTCGCCCCCGCCGTGGGTCACCACGGCCAGCTCGGGCGAGAAGCCCTCCACGTGTTCGGCCTCCCGGGCGAAGTAGCCCAGCGGGATCAGCAGCGGAAAGTAGGCGTTCTCGGCGCCGGTGGCCTTGATGCGCCGATCGAGCTCGGACTGCATGAGCTCCCAGATGCCGTAGCCGTAGGGGCGGATCACCATGGTGCCGCGTGCCGGGCCGTTGTCAGCCATCTCGGCCTTGGCCACCACATCCTGATACCAGCGGGGGAAGTCTTCGCTCTGGGGGGTCAGTGCACCAGCCACGGGTCTCCTTCGTTGGCCCGTCAGCCTAGCCACGGCGCCTAGGTCGTCCGGCGACGGATCTCGCTGACGCGCTCGGCCACGTGATTCACGTCCGCGCCGCGCGAATCGAGCAGCGCGGCACGATCCTCCGCCGCCTCGGCCTCGGCCGAGAGGTCCCGAGCGGCCAGGCGGGCCTCCACGCCCTCCTCGGCGATGCGCTCGGCCTCGGCCACCAGCGCGGCCACCATCTCGGCCTCGGGCACCACGCGCACGATCTGACCCCGAATGAACAGGTGACCGCGACGGCGCCCCGCGGCGATGCCCAAGTCGGCGTGGCGCGCCTCACCCGGCCCGTTGACGACGCACCCCATCACCGCGACCTGGATCGGCAGGCCCATGCCCTCCAGGGCGGCCTGGGCCTGCGTGGCCACGCCAATCACGTCGACCTCGGCGCGCCCACAGCTCGGACAGGCGATCAGGTCGAGCCCCCGGCGCTCGCGCAGGCCCAGCGCCTCGAGCAACTGGCGCCCGGCGCGGGCCTCTTCGACCGGGTCGGCCGTGAGCGAGTAGCGCAGTGTGTCCCCGATGCCCTCAGCGAGCAGGGTGGCGATCCCGGCGGTGCCCTTGATCAGGCCCCCGGGGGGAGGGCCGGCCTCGGTCACCCCGAGGTGCAGGGGGTGCTCGAAGGTCTCACTGGCCAGGCGGTAGGCCGCGATCATGGTGGCGACCGAGGAGGCCTTGACCGAGATCTTGACGTCCTGGAAGTCGACCTCCTCGAAGTAGGCCAGCTCGAGGCGCGCCGACTCGACCAGCGCCTCGGGCGTGGCCCCGCCGAAGCGCTCGTAGATCTCCGGGTGCAGGCTGCCGGCGTTGACCCCGATGCGAATCGGCACACCGCGGTCCTTGGCCTCGCGCGCGACGAGCTTGATCTCCTCGGGCTTGCGCAGGTTCCCGGGGTTCAGACGCAGTCCGTGCACCCCCGCCTCCAGGGCGGCCAGGGCCATCTCGACGTGGAAGTGGATGTCGGCCACGATGGGCACCGGCGAGCGCGGCACGATCTGGGCCAGGCCCTCGGCGGCGGCACCCTCGTTGCACGTGCAGCGCACGATGTCGGCCCCGGCCGCGGCCAACTCGTAGATCTGGCCCAGAGTGGCCTCCACGTCGGCGGTCTTGGTCGTGGTCATCGACTGCACCGAGACCGGCGCGCCCCCACCCACCGGGACCTTGCCGACGTGGATCTGTCGAGTGGGCCGACGAGGACTCAGGGAGCTGGCGCTGACTTGCACTCACCCATTCTGCCGTGCCCGGCGCGGGCTCGGTCGGCTACTGGAACGGGTTGAGGATCGGGTGAGCGATGTCCAGGTAGAGGGTGGTGGCAAAGAGCATCAGCAGCACCCCGACGAAGGCGTAGACCACCGGCAGCAACTTGGCCACGTCGGCGTGGTAGGCGCGCTTGCGGCTGCGCAGGCGCTCGTAGGTGGCGATGGCCACGTACCCACCGTCCAGGGGCAGCATCGGCAACATGTTGAAGATGCCGACGAAGATGTTGACCGCCATCAGCACCTCGAGGAACACGCCGGGGCCGAGCTGGGCACTCTGGACCGCGATGCGCACGACGCCGACGATCGACTGGGGTCGGTTCAGCTGCGCGCTCGGGCTCACTGACGCGCTCGGTGAGGTCACCTGGTGATAGAGCGAGGAGATCTCGTGCGGGCTGAAGACGTGGTAGAGCCCCGCGAAGGAGGCGGCCGTCACGCGACCGATCACCGAGAAGGATCGTGGTATCGCCGCCAGGGGCGAGACGCGCGCCACCTGGTCCACCAGCTCGACGCCCAGGTAGCCCTGAGGCGTGGAGCCGCTGGCCAGCGGCGCGCCATTGACCGTGATGTGTCTCCCGTCGACGGGCGTCGCGTAGAGCGTGACGTCGCGACCATCACGCTGGACCACGATGCGCAGGCGCTGGCCCACGTGATCGTGCACCAGGGTGACCAACGTGGTGGCGTCGCTGATGCGCTGGCCGTTCACCGAGACGATCCGATCTCCCACGTGCAGGCCCGCGAGCTGCGCGGCGTTCTTGGCGTGGCCGTTCCACGGCGTGAAGGCCGCCACGCCCACGTGGCTGGGTGAGGGCACACCGACCAGGGCCAGGGAGGCCCACGCGAGTCCCAGTGCCATCACCCCGTGCATGAGCGAGCCCGCCGAGGCGAAGAGCACCTTGCGTGGGTAGCTGGCCCGGCGGTAGGTGCGTGCCTCGAGCGCCGGGTCGACCTCATCGCTCCAGGTCATGCCGGGCACCTTCACGTAGCCACCCAGCCAGAGCGCGCGCACGCCGTAGCGCGTCTCGCCTCGCTGGATCGACCAGACCACCGGCCCGAAGCCGACGAAGAAGTCCGTCACCTGCAGTCCCGCGCGCTTGGCCGTGATGTAGTGGCCGAACTCGTGGCCCATCACCATGAGCAGAATCGCGCCAATCACCACCGGCAGGGCCCAGCCGCCGAGCCAGTCCAGCACGGCGGCCAGCGCAGCGATCGAGGCCAACAGGAGGGCCAGGGAGCGACGTGAGCCGTTCATGAGCGTGTCGCCACGCTAGCGGCCGCCAGGCGCCGCGCGGCGTCGTCCTGCTCCACCAGTGCCGCCACGCTCTCCAGGGGCTCGTCGCGATACTGCTCGAGCACCTCGGCCACGACTGCGGTGATCTCGCTCCAGGCCAGACGCTCCTCGAGAAAGGCGGCCACGGCGACCTCGTTGGCCGCGCTCAGCCACGCGGGCGCCGCCCCACCAAGGTGCGCCGCGGCGTAGGCCAGCTCCAGAGCCGGGAACGCGCTCGCGTCGGGCGCCTCGAAGCTCAGGCTCAGCCCGCTCGCAAAGTCCAGGGCGCCCCAGGCGTGATCGAGACGCTCCGGCAGGCCCAGACAGTACGCGATCGGCAGGCGCATGTCGGGCCGCGAGAGCTGAGCGATCACGGCACCATCGACGTACTCGACCATCGAGTGAACGATCGACTGGGGATGCACGACGACGCCGATGCGCTCGACCTCCACGCCGAAGAGCGCCGAGGCCTCCAGGACCTCGAGGCCCTTGTTCATCAGCGTTGAGGAGTCGATCGTGATCTTGGGACCCATCGACCACGTCGGGTGAGCCAGGGCGTCCTCGCGCGTCACCGAGCGCAGCTGCTCACGGCTCCAGCCGCGGAATGGCCCGCCCGAGGCGGTCAGGAGCAGACGGCGCACGTCGGGGTGGCCCGGCTCAGTTGAGGACGCCAGGCACTGATGAATCGCGCAGTGCTCCGAGTCGATCGGCAGGATCTGTGCTCCCGGCGTCGAGCGCACCGACTCGACGAGCGGTGCCGCGGCGATCAAGGACTCCTTGTTGGCCAGCGCGAGACGGCGCCCGTGCTGCAGGGCCGACATCGTCACGGGCAGACCGGCGAAGCCCACCACGGCGTTGACCACGATGTCGGCGCTGGCGGCCAGCTCGCTCAGACCCGCCTCGCCCACCACGATGTCCACCGGCTCGCGCAGCATCTCACCCAGCGCGACGACGTCCTCGGGCCGAGCCACGCCCACCCGGGTGACGTGAAACTCGGTGACGATGTGCGCGAGCTGGGCCAGACGCGCCCCTCCGGCCACCGCGACCAGTTCGAAGCGCTCCGGCTCGCGACGCAGGACGTCGAGGGTCTGAGTGCCGATGGAGCCCGTCGCCCCCAGCAGCGCGACGCTGCGACGCACCATGATCAGCCCAGGTGCAGCACGCGGGTCAGGTAGAAGACCGTGGGCAGGGCGAAGAGCAACCCATCGATGCGATCGATCATTCCCCCGTGTCCGGGCAGCAGCCGACCGAGGTCCTTGGTGCCCAGCGTGCGCTTGACCATCGACTCGAACAAGTCACCCAGGGGCACCACGATCGCCACCGCGACGGCGATCTCCAGCGCGCTGCGCATCGTCCAGGGACTGATCATCGGCACGATCAGCGCGCCGGCGACGAGGGTCAACACCGTGCCGCCAATCGTGCCCTCGCGGGTCTTGTTCGGCGAGAGGCGCGGGCTCAGGGGATGCTTGCCGAGCCAGCGGCCCACGAAGAGCGCGCCGGTGTCGTTGGCCACGGTCAAAATGACCGTGCCAAAGAGGAACGCCAGTCCGTGGCGGTCCACGGAGTAGCGCGGCGAGATCATCAGCACGGCGAAGGAGCCCAGGACCCCGACCCAGACGTAGACGAACACGGTCGCCCCGAGCCCGTCGAGCACGTCGATGGAACGCTCCGCGCTGGCGTACCAGAGAAAGCCCACGATGACCAGCAGCACCGTTACCGCGGCCGTCGCCGCCAGACCGCGCTCGTAGGAGGCCACCCCGAGCGTGAGCACGCCGACGATGCCCAGGATCGTGGCCGGATGCGCGCCCGCCCGGCGGAATCCCGCGTAACCCTCCCCGGCGGCCAGGCCCAGGGCGCACCAGACGAGAATCGCCACGGGTAGCGGCCCGGCGAGGAAGAGCGCCGCGACCAGCAGACCGAGTCCTAGTCCCGTGGTCGTGGCCTGGGACACGCTCGAGGCCTTGGACCGGCGCGCGGCTCGTCCGGCGAGCGGGTTCGTCGGCCGACGGGTGCGCTCGGGGCGCGCGGGGGCCGGCCGCGGCGTCTCGTCCAGGATGGTCTCTTCGACCACGACGTCCTCGCTCAGCACGAACTCCCAGGGCCGGCTCTCGTCCTCGCGAGTCTCGCTCGCCAGGAAGGAGGCGTCGAACTGCTCTTCGTGCGCGACCCAGTCGGCCTCGCCTTCGCGCCAGGCCGGGGCGGGGATCGCCGCCCAGGGGTCGTCGGCCTCAGCGGCCTCACGGGCCACCACGATCGGCACCTGCCCGGTGGGCGCGTCGGTCCAGTGCGGCAGGGCCGTCTCGTCTACCGGCAACGCGTCCTGGGACTCGGCGGCCACCTCGGCCCCGGTGATCGTGACGCGCGAGTCGCTCGAACTCACCACCGGCACCTCGCCGGTGGGCTCAGTGTCAAAGAATGAGCCGTCCTCAGACTTCAAGGAGTTCCTGTTCTTTATGGTGCAACAGCACGTCCACCGCCGCCACCTCGTCCTGGGTCATCTTGTCCAGGACCTTCTCGACGCGCTCGATGTCATCGCTCGACAGGCCCTGGTCCTTCTGCAGATTCTCGAGCTCCTGGCGAGCGTGCCGGCGCACACCGCGCAGGGCGACCTTGCCCTCCTCGGCCCGGGTGCGCACGAGCTTGACGAACTCGCGACGGCGCTCCTCGGTCAGAGCGGGGAACGTCAGGCGGATCACCTGACCGTCGTTGGAGGGCACCAAACCGAGGTTGGAGTTGGTGATGGCCTTCTCGATCGCGGCCATGGCCCCCTTGTCGAAGGGTGAGATGACGAGCAGGCGCGGCTCGGGGACCGAGAAGTTGGCCAGTTGGCGCAGGGGCGTCTCGGCGCCGTAGTAGTCCACGACGAGGTGCTCGACCAGGGCCGAGTTCGCCCGCCCGGTACGCACCGCGGCGAACTCGGCCTTGACGTGCTCGATGGCGCGAGCCATGCGCTCACGCGTGTCGTCCATGACCAGCTCAACGAGTTCGTTGTCCATTACTTCACCAGCGTACCGACGGCGTGCCCGTCGAGGGCGCGCCCGAGGTTGCCCGGTGCCATCAGGTCGAAGACGCGAATGGGCAGGTTGTTGTCCTTGCAGAAGGTGATCGCGGTCAGGTCCATCACGCGCAGGTTACGCGCGATGACTTCGTCGAAGGAGACTTCGGAGAACTTGCTCGCCGCCGGGTTGAGGCGCGGATCCTCGTCGTAGACGCCGTCGACGCCACCGTGGGTGCCCTTGAGAACCACCTCGGCCTCGATCTCGGCCGCACGCTGGGCGGCCGGGGTGTCGGTGGTGAAGTAGGGGTTGCCCATACCGGCCGCGAAGATCACCACGCGACCCTTCTCCAGGTGTCGCACGGCGCGTCGGCGAATGTAGGGCTCGGCCACTTGATCCATCCCGATGGCGGACATGACGCGCGTGGGCCGACCATGGGTCTCGATCGCGTCCTGCAGGGCCAGGGCGTTGATCACCGTGCCGAGCATGCCCATCAGGTCCGAGTTGGCCCGATTCATGCCGGCCATGGCCCCGGTGGCACCGCGCCAGATATTCCCGCCGCCCACCACCACCGCGAGCTCGAGGCCCCCGCGATCCATGGCGCTGGCGATCTCTCTGGCAAGGAAGTCCACGGTGGAGGCGTCGATCGTCTCATCACTCGCCGCGGAGGCCAACGCCTCGCCCGAGAGCTTCAAGACGACTCGACGCACCTCTAGCCGCCGACGACGACCTGGGCGAAGGCGCGAATCCTGGCTGGAGCGACGTACTGACCCACCGGCACCTTGTCGTCCTTCACGTAGGGCTGCTCCACGAGGACCCGCTCCTTGAACCAGCCATTGAGGCGGCCTTCGATGATCTTAGGCAGGGCGGCCTCGGGCTTGCCTTCGTTGCGCGAGATCTGCTCGACCGTGACGCGCTCGGCGTCAACCTCGGCCTGGGGCACCTCCTCGCGGTGCAGGTAGCTCGGCTTGAAGAACGCGATGTGCACGGCGATCTCGTGAGCCACCTCGGCGCTCCCGCCGCTCAACACCACGATGACGGCGTTGACACCACGGCCGGACTGCTGATGAACGTAGGTCTCGATGACCTCGCCCTCGCGCGCCTCGAGGCGCTCGACGCGCCCAACGGAGATGTTCTCCTTGAGCGTCGTCAGCAAGGTCTCGAGTCGCCCTTGGAACTCATCGACCGCGTGCTTGCCCGACTGGGCCACGCGCGCGGCCATCTCGTCGGCCAGGGAGACGAACTCCTCGGACTTGGCCACGAAGTCCGTCTCGCAGCGCAGCTCGACGATCGCGGCGACGCTGCCGTCGCGCACCACGGCCACGGCACCTTCTCCGGCGACACGCTCGAGTCGCTTGGCGGCCGAGGCCAGGCCCTGCACGCGCAGCCACTTCGTGGCCGCCTCCATGTCCCCACCGTTTTCCTCGAGCGCCCTCTTGGCGTCCATCATCCCCACGCCCGTCGCCTGGCGCAGTGCTTGTACGTCCTTGGCCGTGATAGCCACGTTCAGTCTCCTTGTTCGCTGTTAGGCGCTCGTCGTCTCGGTCTGGGACTCGGGCTCACTGGCCGACTCGGGCTCACCGGCCGACTCGGGCTCACTCGTTGACACGGGCTCCTCCACGACCGGGGACGCGTCCAGGACCTCGGGCGCCTCGACGACCTCGGGCGCCACCGGGGCAGCCGGAGCCGCCGGGGCCGCGGCGGCCGGGCGCGCAGCCGGGCGATTCGCACGGATGTAGCGACCCTCGGCGACCGCGTCGGCCATCAGCCGGCACATCAGCGCGCCGGCGCGGATCGCGTCGTCGTTGCCCGGGATCACGTAGTCGATGATGTCCGGGTCGCAGTTGGTGTCCACCACCGCCACCACCGGCAGGCCCAGCTTGCGGGCCTCGGTGACCGCGATGTGCTCCTTCTTCGTGTCGATCACGAAGACGGCGCTGGGCACGCGATCCAGGTTGGCGATGCCGCTCAAGTTGCGGCTGAGCTTCTCGAGCTCGCGCACGTGGCGCAGCGCCTCGCGCTTGGGCATGTTGTCAAAGTCACCCGCGCGCTGCATGTTGCGCAGTTCGCCCATGCGCTTGACGCGCCCGATGACCGTGGAGAAGTTGGTCAGCATCCCACCCAGCCAGCGCTGGTTCACGTAAGGCATCCCACAGGCCTCGGCGTAGTCGGCGATGGGTCCCTGGGTCTGCTTCTTGGTGCCCACGAACAGGATGGTCCCGCCCCCGGCGACCAGGTCGCGCACGAACTGGTAGCTCCGATCGATCCCCTCGAGGGTCTTGCGCAGGTCGATCAGGTAGATGCCGTTGCGCTCGCCCAAGATGAAACGACGCATCTTCGGGTTCCAGCGCCGAGTCTGGTGCCCGAAGTGCACGCCCGAGTCCAACAGTTCCTGCAAAGTGACGAGTGCCACGTCGTGTCCTCCCGTTCGGTTGAAATGCCCCTCGGGCGCACCGCGCACGGTGACCGTCCGATACCCGAAGGGCGAACTCACACGCTCACCCACCCTGGGAGAGCCCAACCATGCTAGTGGATGACTTCAAGCCCGCGGATGGGTCCGGTGGTGCACGTTCTGCAGCCGGGACTTGGAGACGTGCGTGTAGATCTGGGTGGTGGCCAGGCTCTCGTGACCGAGCAGTTCCTGGACGACCCGCAGGTCGGCTCCGCCCTCAAGCAGGTGCGTCGCGTAGGTGTGGCGCAGGGCGTGCGGGTGCACGTGCCCATGGCGCAGGCGCGCGTCCAGGATCCGGCGCACGTCGCGCGGCCCCAGACGACGGCCCCGGCGGTTGTAGAACAGGGCCCCGGGATCGGCGTCGGACGCCGCGACATCGTCACGCGCGTCCTCGATCCAGGCCTCCAGGGCCGCCCACGCCCGCCGGTGCAACGGGACGATGCGCTCCTTATCGCCCTTGCCCACGACGCGCAACCGGTGCCGCGCGCGGTCCAGGCTGGACAGATCGAGCCCGCACAGCTCGCTCACGCGCAGGCCCGCCCCGTAGAGGACTTCGCACACCGCCCGGTCCAGCAGCGCCCACTCGTCACTGCCCCAGTCCTCGTCCAGGAGGGTGTCGAGCTGCTCGCGCACCAACAGATCCGGCAGAGTCGAGGCCGGTCGGGGTGCGCTGAGGCGAGCCGCCGGACTCTCCGCGAGGTATCCGCGCTCGACCAGGAAGTCAAAGTAGCCCCTCAGACTCGCCCGCCGGCGCGCCACCGAGGCGCGCGCGCCGCCGGCTAGGGACAGGCTGGCCAGGTACTCGCGCAGGAGCCGGCGGGTCAGCTGGGACGGGGCGAACAGGTCACGGCCCTCGGCCCAGGCGACGAAACCCTCCAGATCGCCCTGGTAGGCACGTACGGTGGCACTCGAGCGATTCGCCGCCCGCAGACTCGCGAGGTAGGGCTCGCGACGCCACGCATCCACCGCACCTGTGGCCACCTCCCTAGGCTACCCAGAGCCCCGTCGACGACCGAGCACGTCAGTAATGTTGGATATCTCGCAAAGGAGAGCCGTGTCGCGAATTCTGATCGTTGAGGACGACGACCATATCCGCTCGGCCCTGCGACTCATGTTCGAAGGCGAGGGCTTCGACGTGGACGACGCCTCGACGGGCGAGGTCGGCGTCGCCCTCTTCACGCGCATGAGCGCCGACGTGGCGATCGTGGACGTCATGCTGCCGGGAATGAGCGGCTTCGACACCTGCATGGCCCTGCGCGACGCGAGCGACGTGCCCATCGTGATCGTCTCGGCGCGCGACGAGACGGCTGACGTCGTGCGCGGGCTCGAGTCCGGCGCCGACGACTACGTCACCAAGCCCTTCGTGCCGGCCGAACTGCTCGCGCGAGTGCGCGCCCACCTGCGTCGTCGCCCGAGTGCGGCCACGGCCTTTCGCCTGGGTGCGCTCAACGTCCTACCCGACGAGGGCGTCGTGCGCCACGACGACGGCAGCGAACTGCACTTGACGGCCACGGAGTTCCGACTGCTGGTCGATCTCGCCGCGGCCAACGGACGGGTGCTCTCTCGCGAGGACCTGCTCGAACGAGTCTGGGGATATGACTACTTCGGCGACAGCCGGCTCGTGGACGTGCACATCCGCCGCCTGCGCATGAAGATCGAGCCCGATCCGGCCAATCCGGCGTTCCTTGTCACCGTGCGAGGCTCGGGCTACAAGCTGGTCCTGTAATGCGCCGACGCAGCCTACGCCTGCGCCTGCTCGTGACCTTCAGCGTCAGCGCGATGCTCCTGTCCGGCATCTTCGCCACGACGACGTACGTATCAGTCGAGCACCTGTTGATCAACAACCAGCACCAGACCGACCTGCGCGAGGCGTTCGCCAACGCCGCGCTCGTTCGTTCCACGCTGTACTCGAATCCTCCGGCGCTGGGCGAGCTGCTCAACTCGATCGAGACCGCGACGGACTCGGCCGTGCTTGTCTACACGCACCACCAGTGGCTCTCGACGAGCACCGGGGCCGCCATCGGCGACGTGTCCAACGAGATCATCTCCCTCGTGAACAAGAACGTCACCGTCGAGCAGCCACTCGCGGTCAATGGAAACCTCGTCTTCGTCGTGGGGATCCCCATCCCCGCGGTGGAGACCCAGTTCTTCGAGGTCTTCTCGCTGCGGCGCACCGAGCACTCGCTGCGCGTGCTGGCCCTAGTGCTGATCCTGAGCGCGCTGGCCACCTGCATCCTGGGACTGGCCGGAGGCATCTGGGCGTCCCGGCGTGCCGTGCGGCCCCTGATGGAGGTGTCCGCCGCCGCGGCCTCCATCGCCGAGGGCGAGCTCACAACCCGCCTCGAGGTCGGCCAGGCCGACATGGAGGTCCAACGCCTGACCGAGTCCTTCAACACGATGGTGGACCGACTGGTGACGCGCATGGAGCGCGACGCGCGCTTTGCCAGCGACGTCAGCCACGAGCTGCGCTCGCCGCTCACCACGATGACGACGACGATCTCGGTGCTCCAGCAGCACCGCGACGAGCTGTCCGCGGCCGGACGGGCCAGCCTGGACCTACTGGCCGCGGACGCGTCGATCTTCCAGTCACTGGTCGATGACCTACTCGAGATCGCTCGCGCCGACGCCGGCTCGCTGACCCACGTGATCGAGACGGTGGGCGTGGTCGAGCTGGTGCGCCAGAGCGTGCGCAGCGCGACCCAGCGCCTCGGCGTGCCCGACGTGGCGATCGAGGCCGACGAGAATCTGGCCGACGTCGAGGTGGCCGTGGACCGGCGGCGCTTCGAACGCGTCATGACCAATCTGATCGGCAACGCTCAGCACTACGCGGGCGGCGCCAGCGCGGTACGCGTGCAGGGCGACGAGAACCGCGTCAGCATCAACGTCGACGACGCGGGACCGGGTGTGCCGATCGAGGAGCGCGAGACGATCTTCCAGCGCTTCTTCCGTGGCCGCGCGGCCCACGACCGCGGGGCGGCTCGCGGAACCGGGCTCGGTCTCGCGCTGGTGCGCGATCACGTGACCGCCTTCGGGGGCACGATCGAGGCGACCGTCAGCCCCGAAGGCGGCGCCCGCTTTCGCATCGAGTTGCCACGTCACGAGGAGGTGCGCGTGTGAAGACCCGCCTGCTCGCCCTGGTGTGCTGTGCGGCCATCCTCGGCGGGTGCAACCTGGTGCCCACGGCCAACGCCCCGATCCCGATCGGTCGCAAGTTCGTGCCCTTCGGCCTGCTCGGCAAGACCATCCCCGGCACCAATCACGGCCGAGTCCAGTTCATCACGCAGATCGTCTACATCGTGGATGCCACAGACCACCTGGCGCCCTCCAGCCGGATCGTGCCCACCCCGCCCACCCTGGCGTCTGTTCTGCGCGAGCTGGTCATCGGCCCGACCACGATCGAGACCGCGACGGGATACTCCAGCGCCATCCCCAAGGGCCTGGTCATCCTCGGAGCCAACGTCAAGAACCACGTCGGCTTCATCTCCATCCCGGCGCCCCTCAGCGACCTGCCGGTCAATCAGCGGCTCCTCGCCCTCGGCCAGCTGACTCTCACGTCCGCGACCGTGGGCGCCACCAAGGGCATCGAGATACTGGTGGCGGGAGTTGCCCAGCCCTCCCTGCGCCCGGGCGGCTCCTCAGCGATCCTGGTGACGCCGCACGACTACGAGAGCCTGCTGAGTCACTAGGCGCGCTCGGCGCGCAGGACGCGCGCGGTGTTCCAGAGGTGCTCGAGGTCGTAGTAGGCCCGGGCCGCCTCGTCGAAGACGTGCACGATGACGTCTCCGTAGTCCAGGGCCACCCACTCGCCCGCCGTCAGGCCCTCCACGCGCAGCGGGCGCACGGCGCAGTCGCGGGTGACGACCCGCTCGACCTCCTCGACGATCGAGCGGACTTGGCGGTCGTTGCGTCCCGAGACGATGATCAGGACGTCAAAGGAGTTCACCAGCTCGCGCAGGTCCAGCACCACCAGGTCCTGGCCGAGCTTCTCATCGGCGCCCCGGCACACCGCGTCAATGAGCGAGCGCGTGGGAGCGTCGAGCGGACCGGGTCCCGCGTCACGAGGTGTGGCAGTCGTCAGTGGCTCACCCCGAAGATGATGGCGACGGCCACCACGAAGGGCACGCTCAGACTGGCCACGCCAATCGCCATCCAGCGCTGTCGTAGCCGACGCGCCTCGCGCCGGGTGCGCGGGGCGCCAATGGGCACGAAGGGCGTCGCCTGACGCTCGCTGAAGTCGAAGGGCCGAACCGCCATGACGACCTGACTCTAGCCCCGGAAGCCCTCGTAGAGGGGAACGACCTGCTCGGGCAAGTAGCGCTCCAGCTCGGCCTCTGCGATGGGGATCTCCCGGATGAAGGTGGACGACAGGTCCACGGGAACCATCGGGATCACGTAGCTGGCCCAGCCCGCGGGCGGGTGGGTCTCGCCACCCGGGCGCGGGACCACAGCCACTGTCACCAGGCTCTTCAGCGTCTCAGCCTCGTGCCAGGTGTCGATCTGCTCGGTCAGGTCGGCGCCAATGATGAGATCGACCTCGTCGTACTCCTCGAGCAGCTCGCGCACCGTGTCGATCGTGTAGGACGGGCCCTCGCGACGGATCTCGCGGTCCGACACCGTGACCAGGGGCAGGTCGGCGAAGGCCACGCGGGCCATCTCCAGGCGCGCCGCGGCCGGCAGCACCGGGCCCGCGTCGCGCTTGTGGTAGGGGTCGCCGGCCACCGTCACCTCGATCGCGTCGAAGCGTCCGGTGGCCGCCGCGGCCCGCAGGGCGCTGACGTGACCCCGATGGGGCGGGTCAAAGGTGCCCCCGAAGAGGCCCAAGCGCCGGCGTGTCATTACGGGAAGCCTAACGGGCCCCATCCGCCGTGTCCGTTCGAGTTTGGCCAGGTCCGCTGGCACCTTCTACGCTTGAGTGATGGCGACTGACTCGCAGTGGACCCTGGACTCGTGGCGATCGCGCCCGATCGCCCAGAGCCCGACGTGGCCCGACGACGAGCACCTGGCCCGCGTCGAGCGCGAGCTGGCCACCAAGCCCCCCCTGGTCTTTGCCGGCGAGGCGCGTCGGCTCCAGGAGCACCTCGCCCAGGTCGCTGACGGACGGGCGTTCCTGCTGCAGGCGGGCGACTGCGCCGAGTCCTTCGACGAGGGCTCGGCGGACTCGATCCGCGACAAGCTCAAGGTCATCCTGCAGATGGCCGTGACGCTGACCTACGCGTCCGGGGTACCGGTCATCAAGGTGGGGCGCATCGCCGGCCAGTTCGCCAAGCCGCGCTCGGCGCCGATGGAGGTAATTGACGGGGTGAGCCTCGAGGCCTTCCGGGGCCACATCGTCAACTCCGAGGTCTTCAGCCCCGAGGCTCGCCGACCCGACCCCGAGCGACTGCTCACCGCGTACCACCAGAGCGTGGCCACGCTCAATCTCCTGCGGGCCTTCACCACGGGTGGCTTCGCGGCGCTCAGCCGGGTGCACGCCTGGAACCAGGAGTTCGTCTCCAACTCCACCGAGGGCAAGCGCTACGCGATGATCGCCGACGAGATCGAGCGCGCCCTGGCCTTCATGAAGGCCTGCGGCATCGATCTGCACGATGACGCCGCGCTGCAGGGCGTGGACTTCTACACCAGCCACGAAGCCCTCATCCTGCCCTACGAGCAGGCCCTGACCCGTCGTGACTCACTCAGCGGAGACTTCTACGACTGCTCTGCGCACATGCTCTGGATCGGGGACCGCACCCGCGAGCTCGACGGCGCGCACGTGGAGTTCCTGCGCGGAGTCTCCAACCCGATCGGCGTCAAGGTCGGCCCCAAGATCACCCTCGACGATCTGCGACGTCTGAGCGACGTGCTCAACCCGCAGAACACGCCCGGGCGACTCACCCTCATCTCGCGCATGGGCCACACCCGGATCTCGGACACCCTGCCCCCCCTGGTCTCGGCACTGGCCGACGAGGGCCGGGCGGTCGTGTGGGCCTGTGATCCCATGCACGGCAACACCTTCATGGCCTCGGGCGGGCTCAAGACCCGTCACTTCGACGACATCATGAGCGAGGTCAGCCAGTTCTTCGCGGTGCACCAGGCGCTGGGCACGTGGCCCGGCGGCCTGCACATCGAGTTGACGGGCGGCGACGTGACCGAGTGCCTCGGCGGCGGCTCGCGCCTCGACGAGGGCGACCTCGACGTGAACTACACGACGATCTGCGACCCGCGCCTCAACGCGACCCAGAGCCTCGACCTCGCCTTCCACGTGGCCGAGTTCCTGCGCGACTACGACACCAGCGGCGCCACGTCGTTGTAGCGCAACAGTCGACGCCGGGGCCCGTCGTACTCAATCTCGGTGACTGAGCAGTACTCGGTGCGCAGCCCGAGACGTGCCGCCGGAGGCTCGTGAATCACCGACTTCATGGCCTGCTCGATGACGCCGCCGTGCACGACGGCCACCACCAGCTCGCCGGGGTGACGCACGATGAGTGCGCCCAGGGCGCGCTCGACGCGCTCGTGAAAGCCCGCCCAGCTCTCGGCTCCCGGCGCGAAGGGCGACCCGGGGCGCTCGTCCGAGTTCAGCGCACCGTAGCGCACGGCGTACTCGGTCCAACTCAGCGCGTCCGCCACCCCGGGGTGCAGCTCGCACAGCCCACAGTCGGGCACCGCCTCGAGCGAGGGCAGGCCCGGTGCGAGCAGGGCCGCCGTCTGCACGGAGCGACCGAGGACGGACGTGTAGAGCGCGCTCGCCGCACCAAGCTCCCCAGTGCGCACCAGGCGCTCGGCCAGCGCGCGAGCCTGGGCCCGACCCCGCGCGGTCAGCCCGCCGTCGCCGTGCGGGCCCCCGATCACGCCGTCAACGTTGCAGCGGGCCTCGCCGTGACGAATCAGCACCAGGCGAGTGCCTCGCGGGGCGACCCCGCGCGTGAAGTGTCCCGCGAGCACCTCGGGTGCCGTCACGCGAGCTGGCCCACGAAGAACTCGAGCTGGCGCAGCGTACGGCACTCGACCACGGCCTCACAGTGCGGCGCGTACTGGGCGATGATCGAGTCCCCACTGTTCCAGTAGGCGGCGGGCTCTGGATTGAGCCAGTAGACGGCCTTGGCCCGGTGATGCAGGTCAGCCAGGACTTCGGGGTGAGCCTGGTGGTAGTTGTTGCGCGCGTCACCGAGCACGAGCACCGTGGTGCGCCGTGTGACGTCTCGGGCGTAGAGGTCGTGAAAGACGCTCAGGGCCCGTCCGTAGTCCGAGTGCCCATCGAAGGCAATGACGTCGGCCTCGGCGTTGATGCGCGCCACCGCCTCCGCCGGGTCGTCGCAGGCCTCGAACAGGCTGGTCACCTCGTCGATGCCATCGACGAAGACGAAGCTGCGCACCTTGGAGAACTGCGAGCTGATCGCGTGCACCAGGTGCAGCGTGAAGCGCGCGAAGGACGCCACGGAACCCGACACGTCCGCGATGACAACGATCTCGGGCTTGTTCGGTCGCGGCGGCTTGAAGCGCAGGTCGATCGGCACGCCCCCGGTGGACAGGCTGCGGCGCACCGTGTGGCGCAGGTCCACGGGCCCCCGCCGGCGGCGGCGGCGACGGCGAGCGAGGCGCACCGCGAGCTTGCGACTCAGCGGGCGCAGGGCGCGCTCGAGCTGAGCCATCTCGTCACGGTTCGCGTGCATGACGTCGATGTCCTCGGGCAGGGGCTTGCGCACCGAGCGGGCCAGGGCCTGAGATCCGCGGTCCTCGACCAGGCGTTCGCGGATCTCGCGCTCCACCTCGGCCTTGAGGCGCTCGATGCGTTCGGCCGCCTCGTCGTGCGCCAGGCGCCCCGCCAGGCCCGCCTCGTCTGAGGCCCCGAGGCGGCGCTCGAGCTCCTCGAGCTCGAGGTTGCGCAACGTGCGATACAGGTAGTACGTGCCGCCGACGGGTCGACCCGGCTCCATGCCCGCGTAGCGAGTCACGGCTTCAGCCGCCCCGCGACGCAGGGCGTCGCCGTCGCCGTCGCGCAACGCCCGAAACAGCAGTTCGGCGAGCTCCTCGGCTGACATCGTGCTCGAGGCCCCACCCCGGCCCCGACGCGGTCCCGGCCCGCTGGCCCCGGGCGCGTGCGGCGCCTCGCTCTCCATCTCGTCCAGCGCATCCTCGGCGGCCCCGACGCTGCGCAGCGAGAAGAAGACGTCGAAGGCCGTATGGAACACGGGCAGATGGGCCCCGTCCTTGACGAGGGTGGCGGCCAGAGCACCGCGCACCTGAGCCCGGTTGGCCAGGTCGATCGCCTGGATCGCCCGGGCGGCGTCCATGTGCTCACTCATCGAGACGGGGATACCCGCGGCGCGCAGTTCGGCGATGAACTCGCCGAGCAGGTCAAGCAACGGTCCGGCCGCGGCCGAGGAGCTCCTTGGTCGCCCGCTCGATGTCCGTCTGGTACTTCAGCAGGATGTGCAGCGTGGCCGCGGCGTCCTCGTCACCGATCTCCTCGCGCCCGAGCAGCACCAGCGTGCGCGCCCAGTCCAGAGTCTCGGAGACCGAGGGCGCCTTCTTCAGGTCCAGGCCGCGCAGTGAGCGCACCACGCGCGCGATCTGCTCGGCCAGCGTGCTGGAGATGCCCGGCACGCGCTCGAGGATGATGTCACGCTCGCGCTGCACGTCCGGGTAGCCGATGTACAGGTACAGGCAACGCCGCTTGAGCGCCTCAGAGAGCTCGCGGGTGTTGTTCGAGGTCAGGAAGACCAACGGGATCTGGTGGGCGCGCACCGTGCCCAGCTCAGGAATCGACACCTGGTACTCCGAGAGCACCTCGAGCAGCAGGGCCTCGGTCTCCAGCTCGACCCGATCGACCTCGTCGATGAGTAGCACCACCGGCTCAGTGGCCGAGATCGCCTCGAGCAACGGGCGGCGCAGGAGGAACTCCTCGGCGAAGATGTCCTCCTCGAGGTGCCGCCACTCCTCGCCGGCGCTCTCGGAGCGCCCCGCCTGGATGCGCAGCAGCTGCTTGCGGTAGTTCCACTCGTAGAGCGCCTTGGACTCGTCCAGACCCTCGTAGCACTGCAGGCGGATCAGGCGCGCGCCGGTTGCGTCGGCCACCGCCTGGGCCAGGGCTGTCTTGCCGGTGCCGGCCGGACCCTCCACGAGCACGGGCTTGGCCAGTCGGTCCGCCAGGAACGTCACCGAGGCGATCGCGTCATCGCTCAGATAGCTCTTGGCGGCCAGGCGATCCTTGACCTCGTCGGGCGAGGCGAAGTGCACCGGGGGCACGTGGACCAGGCCGAGGCGCCGAGCCAGTTCTTCGCGCGGATCCAGCGACGTCATCGCACCTGCCCCGTACCACGCACGACCCACTTCAGACAGGTCAGTTCGCGCAGGCCCATCGGCCCACGCGCGTGCAGCTTCTGGGTGGAGATGCCCACCTCGCCACCCAGTCCGAGCTCACCGCCATCGATGAAGCGCGTGGAGGCGTTGACCAGCACGGCCGCCGCGTCCACCCGGCGCACCCACTCCTCAGCGTGCGCCGCGTCGTTCGTGACGATCGCCTCAGAGTGTCCCGTGCCGAAGCGGGCGACGTGTGCGATGGCCTCGTCGAGTGAGCCCACCACCCTGACGGCCATCACCAGGTCCAAGAACTCGCGGGCGAAGTCGTCCTCGCTCGCCGGGCGCGCGTCGATCAGTGCGCGGGTGGCGTCGTCGCCGCGCAGCTCGACCTGTGGCATCATCGCGGCGACCACCGGTAGGAAGTCCGGGGCCACGCGCTCGTGCACCAGGAGTGTCTCCGCGGCGTTGCACACGCCCGGGCGCGACGTCTTGGCGTTCACGACGATGCGCGCGGCCTTGTCGAGGTCGGCCGCGTCGTCCACGTACACGTGGCAGTTGCCGTCTCCGTCGAGCACGTACGGCACGCGCGCGTGCTCGCGCATGGCGGCGATCAGGCTCGGCCCACCGCGCGGAATCAGACAGTCCAGCACATCGTCGAGCTGCATGAAGGCCACCGCGGCCTCGTGGCTGACGTCCTCGACCAGGCTCACGGCATCCTCCGGGAGCCCGTTGTCGCTCAGGGCCCTTCGCCACAGCGCCACGATCGCCCGATTCGTGCTCAGTGCCGAGGACGAGCCGCGCAGGAAGGCCGCGTTGCCGCTGCGCACGCACAGCCCGGCCACGTCACTCGTGACGTTGGGGCGGTTCTCGTAGACCACGCCGATCACGCCCAGGGGCACGCGCACCCGGGACACGTCGAGCCCGTTCGGGCGCACGTCGTGATCGAGCACCTCATACAGCGGGTCGGGGGCCGCGGCCACCTCGCGCAGCGCGTCGGCCATGGCGCCGATGCGGGCCTCGGTGAGTGCGAGCCGGTCACGCCCGGCTCCACCCTCGGCGTACGCGGACACCTCAACGGCGTTGACCCTGAGCAGCTCGGCCCGGTGCGTCTGGAGTGCCTCGGCCACCGCCCCGAGCACGGCGCGTCGCTGAGCGTCCGGCGCCGTGGCCAGCGCCGACGCGGCGGCGCGCACGCGAAGGCCCTGGGCGTGCAGTTCGCTCGACGTCATCACTTCAGCGTAATGGCGCTCACGAGCGGCGCAGAAGGACGAGGTCATCGCGATGGATGACCACGTCGTCGCCGTGATCGAACGTGGCGGCCGCCACCCGGACCAGGCCCTTGGCCACGAGCTCGCCCTCGGGTCCGATCACGTCGACCGCGTCGCCCTCGTCGAAGTCCCCGTCATGGCGCGTCACGCCCACGCGCAGCAGGCTGCGCCCGTGATGCTCGAGGGCCTGAATGGCGCCCTGGTTCACGCTGAGCGTGCCCGCGCTGGCCACCGCGAAGGCGATCCAGGCCTTGCGCGCACTGAGTCGCTCGGCCCGTGGATGAAAGATCGTTCCCACCCCGGAACGTCCCGCGAGGACCTCGCTGAGCGAGCCGGGGACCCGCGCCGGCGCGATGACCGTCGTCACCCCCGACCACGTCGCCATGCGCGCCGCGGCCAGCTTCGAAGCCATGCCACCGCTGCCCACGCCCGAGCTCGACGAGCCACCCAGCGCCAGCAGTTCGCCGTCGATGGCGCGCACCTCCTCGATCAGCGTCGCCGTCGGATCCAGGCGAGGGTCGGCGGTGAGCAGGCCCTCCGTGTCGGTCAGCAGCACCAGGTGTGAGGCCGCGACGAGGTTGGCCACCAGAGCACCCAAGCGGTCATTGTCGCCGAAGCGGATCTCCGCGTCAGCCACGGCGTCGTTCTCGTTCACGATCGGCACGATCCCCAACGTCCCGAGGCGCTGCAGCGTGGAGCGTGCGTGCAAGTACTGACCACGGTGCGAAAAGTCCAGCGGCGCGAGCAGCACCTGGCCCACCGCGACGCCGCGTCGGGCGAAGGCGGCGCGCCACGCCGCCATGAGCAGGGGCTGGCCGACCGCCGAGACCGCCTGCAACGTGGCCGCGTCACGGGGACGGGCCCGCCCGAGGCCCACCTCGGCCCAACCCGCCGTGATGGCCCCGGAGGTCACCAGCACGACGTCCCAGCCCGCCGCTCGGGCCGCGACGACGTCGGCGGCCACGGCATCGAGCACCGACTGGTCCACTCCGCCCGCCGCGTCGGTCACTGACGTCGTGCCGATCTTGACGACGGCGACGCGGCTACTCACCCTCGTCTCCGCCCACGTCGTCCAGTCGCCCGTGACGGGCCAGACGCTCGCGTCGCGTCGCCCGATGATGCCCGCGGTCCAGGCCCGCGCCGGCCTCGTCACGCCACCACTCAAAGCTCAGCGGCCCGACGGTGACAATGTCCCCATCGTGAACGCCGGCGCGATGCAGGAGTCGGTCCACGCCCAGGGCCCGCAGTCGGCTCACCATCTCGGCCAGTGCCTCGTCATCCGTGAGGTCCTGGAAGCGCACGGCCCGCAGGGCGGCACGACCGAGGACCTCCCATCCCCCGGCCGTGCGCTCCACGCGCACCTCGTCCAGCACTGGGCGATGCAGAACCTCAACGTCGCTGGCCCCCGCCATCTCCTCACGCCGCGACGCGTCGACCAGCGCCGCTAAGCGCCCGAGGAGCTCGCTCAGTCCCTCACCGGTGAGCGAGGAGATCACCGCCAGCTCGCCCGGGTCGTGGGCGGCGACGTCGGCCTTGGTGCCGAGCACCACCCGCGGTCGCTCCAGCAGCGCGGGTTGGTACGAGCCCAGCTCGTGCAGCAGGGCCGCGAGCTGCTCGGCGGGCTCGGGGGCCAGCTCGGACAGATCGAGCAGCACGCACAGAACCCGTGCGTGCTCGACGTGTCGCAAGAAGGCGTGGCCGAGGCCGCGACCCTCGGCGGCTCCCTCGATCAGGCCCGGAATGTCGGCCATGACGAATTCAGTCGCTTCACCGGGTCGTCCGCGTCGCACGCCGACGCGCACCACTCCCAGATTTGGCACCAGGGTCGTGAAGGGATAGTCCGCGATCTTCGGCTTGGCCGCCGAGACGCGTGAGATGAGCGTGGACTTGCCGACGTTCGGAAAGCCGATCAGGGCGACGTCCGCACGCAGCTTGAGCTCCAAGTTGAGCCAGTTCTCCTCGCCTCGCTCGCCCTGCTCCGCGAAGGCCGGGGCCCGGCGCTGGTTCGAGAGGAAGCGGGCGTTACCGAAGCCGCCGGCCCCGCCCTTGGCCGCGCGCCAGCGCTCCCCCGCGGCACCCAAGTCGACCAGGACATTGCCGTCCTGATCGCTGACCACCGTGCCCACCGGCACCGCGACGGTGACGTCGCGCCCGCGCGCGCCGTGTTGGCGCTTGGAGGTTCCGTGACGACCGTCGGTGGCTCGACGGAACGGGTGGTCGCGAAAGCCCAGGAGGGAGGCCTCGTTCGCGTCGGCGACCAGCCAGACGTCACCGCCGTCGCCGCCGTCGCCGCCGTCCGGGCCCCCCTTGGCCACGTGGGCCTCACGCCGAAAGCTCACACAGCCCGCGCCGCCATCACCCGCCCGGGCATGAAGTTGGGCCGCGTCGACGAAGGAGGACATGCAGGGAGTGTACGAGGACGCCCTCAGGCGTCCAGCAGCTCGCCCACGGCCGACTCGAACATGACCTGGTGCGCGTCGACCTGCGTCGTCGTCGTTGCCGGGCACATCAGGGCCATGTTGTGGAACGGCGTGATCAGGATGCCCCGGTTCACGCCGTACAGGTGCAGGTAGTCCTCGAGCGCCTCGTCGGCGCTGGCCGCCGAGTCTCCGCCGTTGCGCGGTGCGGGGCGAGCGAAGCGGTACTCACAGCGCGCGCCGAGCTGGCTCACCGACCAGTCCAGGTCGTAGCGCTCGATGGTTGACTCGACCCCGGCCGCGAAGCGCGTGGCCAGCATCTCCATCGGTCCGAAGGCCTCGTCGGTCAGCACCTGCGAGAGCACCGCGCGCATGGCCGCCAGGCTGAGCGGATTGCCGGCCAGGGTGCCACCGACGCCGCCGACGTCCACGATGTCGTAGCCTCCCGCCACGGCCGCGCGCACGCGAGCGGCCAACTCGGCGCTGAGCCCGTACGCCCCGCACGGCACCCCGCCGCCCAGGGACTTGCCGATGGTGAGTGCGTCAGGGCGCAGGTTGAATCGCCGCGTCGCGCCGCCCGGGCCGGCCGAGAACGTGTGCGTCTCGTCGATGATGAGCAGGGTGCCCGTCTCATCACAGGCCGCGCGCACGGCCTCGAGGAAGCCCGGTTCAGGCAGGACAATGCCGATGTTGGTCAGGGCCGGCTCCGTCAGCACCGCCGCCACGTCACCGTGGCCCAGCTGCTCTCGCAACGCCTCCACGTCGTTGAACTCCACGACCCGCGTCGTGGTCGCCGGGTCCACCGCCGCACCCACGTTGCCCGCACGCGAGACGGCCCGCCCGCCCTCGGCCACGACGAACGTCTCGTCCACGGTGCCGTGGTAGCTGTAGGAGAAGACCAGGACCTTCGGCCGACCCGTGACGAGGCGCGCGAGGCGCAGCATCCAGCGATTGGCGTCGGTGGCCGACAGCGAGAAACTCCACTCGGCCAGCCCGAAGCGCCGTGAGAGCTCCGCGGCCACCAACTCGGCGTCCTCACTGGGCAGCATCGTGGTGACCCCGCCGCGGGTGCCGATGCGATCTGCCACCGCCGCCACCAGGGGCGCGGGCGAGTGCCCGGCCATGGCGCCCGTGTCGCCGAGGGCGAAGTCGATGAGCTCATGGCCGTCAAGGTCCGTCACCGTGGCTCCCCGAGCGTGAGAGAAGCCCAGCGGGAAGCCACCGGCCCACTTGTTCATCCAGGTCATCGGGACCCTCCCAAAGAGGTGGGTCGAGCGCGAGTACAGAGAGCGCGAGGCCGGGTGCTCGGCCCGATAGCGCTGCTCCTCCCGGGCGATCAGGGATTCCAGTCGGGTTCGATCAATCGTGCTCACCGCACCATCGTAGAGAGCCGCCGCGGGGGCCCCGGAACGTCCCCGGGCCAGGCAGGAGCCGCAGATTCTCAGGCCCGTGTCTGAGATTTGGCCAAAAATGCCAATATTTGGGGCCTCCAGCGATAAAGATAGAGCCGGTGTCCGGAAAACTCCCGGGCCGTAACTGACCAAGAGTAAGGAGTCGACCGGTGAACAAGGCCGAGTTGGTAGATGCGATCGTCGCCGAGAGTGGCGCGACCAAGAACACGGTGGCCGAGGTCCTGAAGGCGTTCGAGGACGTTGTGGTATCCAACGTTTCCAAGGGCGAGAAGATCGTCCTGTCGGGCTTTCTGTCCTTCGAGCGCGTCGAGCGCAAGGCCCGCACCGCCCGCAACCCCCAGACTGGTGAGGCGATTCAGGTGAAGGCCTCGCGCGCGCCGAAGGTCTCGGTGGGCTCGACCTTCAAGAAGGCCGTCAAGGGCTAGGCCAACGAAAAAGCCCCCGGGCCGCGGCCCGGGGGCTTTTTGACGTTGTGGGCGACGATCAGTCCGTCAGGACGTCTACGCGCCGGCGACCAGCCCTGAAGCCGAACTTCACTGTGCCCTCGGTGAGCGAGAACAGGGTGTCGTCCTTGCCGATGCCCACGTTGTGGCCCGGGTGAAAGCGCGTGCCGCGCTGGCGAACGATGATGCTGCCCGGCTGCACGGCGGTGCCGTCGAACACCTTGACGCCCAGTCGCTGTGCGGCGGAGTCGCGGCCGTTGCGGGTGGAACCGCCGCCCTTGGTCTTGGACATGCACTCCCCTATCCCTTGGGCGAGATCGACGTGATCTCGACGGTCGAGTACTTCTGGCGGTGACCCCAGCGCTTGCGCTGATTGGCCTTGGCCTTGTAGGTCAGTCCGCGAATCTTGGGGCCCTTCTCGTCCCCGACGATCGTGGCGCTGACCACGGCGCCCTGCAGGGCCGGCCCGGCCACGACCTCGTCGCCGTCAACCAGCAGGACGGGCGTGAATGTGATTGCTGTGCCCACCGCCTCAGAACGCAGATCCACCCGGACCACCTGGCCCTCGGTGACGCGCTCCTGGGATGTGCCTACTCGGATGACGGCGTACATAGGCACACCATGCTAGCAGACGGGTCGCGCGCGCCTACAACCCGGTGGCGATCAGAAAGCCGCGCCCGTCACAGACCGTGCACACGGTGGACACCGATTCCAGGAGCCCCTCGTTCACGCGCTTACGCGTCATTTCGACCAGGCCCAGCTCGGAGATGTCAAAGACTTGCGTGCGCGTCTTGTCCCGGCTCAGGGCCTGACGCAGCGCCGAGGCCACGGCGTCTCGGTTGGACTTGGACTCCATGTCGATGAAGTCGATCACGATGATCCCACCGATGTCGCGCAGACGCAGCTGACGGGCCACCTCTTCGGCCGCCTCGAGGTTGTTGCGAAAGACCGTCTCCTCAAGATTGGTGGTGCCCACGTTCTTGCCGGTGTTGACGTCCACGACCGTGAGCGCCTCGGTCCGCTCGATGATGAGCGAGCCGCCCGAGGGCAAGAAGACCTTACGGTCCAGGGCCCGGTGCAGCTGCTCGTGCACAAAGTAGCGCTCGAAGAGGGGCAGGTCCTGGGTCTCGGGGTCGTAGTACTCGATGCGATCAGCCAGCTCGGGGTTCACCGCCAGGACGTAGTCGCGAACCTTCTCGTACAGGTCCCGGTCGTCGATGACGACGGCGCGGTAGTCCTCGTTGAACTCCTCGCGCAGCACGCGCACCGACAGGTCCAGATCCCGGTAGATGAGCCGCGGCTGGTTCGAGCGCGCCACTTCGGCCTCGATGGCGGCCCACTTCTCGGCCAGGGACGCGACGTCTCGCGCCAGGTCCTCGGCCGCCACGCCCTCGGCCGCGGTGCGGATGATGATGCCGTGGTTGGGTGGCTTGACGTCATCGATGATCTTGCGCAGACGTCGGCGCTCTCCGTCGGGCAGACGCTTAGAAATGCCGATCGTCGAGGAGTTCGGCACCAGCACGGCGAATCGTCCGGGCAGAGAGACCTCTTGGGTGAGCCGGGCCCCCTTGGCACCGATGGCGTTCTTGGTCACCTGGCAGATGATCGTCTGTCCAGCGCGAATCATCTCCTCAATGCGCCGCGCGCTTGGTGCGGGCCCGTCGACGTCCTCGGCGTCAAAGGCGACGTCGCCGCGATAGAGAACGGCGTTCTTGGGGATACCGATGTCCACGAAGGCCAGTTCCATGCCCGGCAGCACGTTCTGGATGCGCCCGACGTAGATGTTGCCGTCAATCTGGTTGGTCTCGTCGGCGGCCTTGGCCACGACGTACTCGACCATGGAACGACCCTCCAGGGTCGCGATGTGGGTGGCCTGGGCCGTGGCGTGCACGCACATCAGGTAGCGGCCCTGGGCCCGGCTGCGACGCTCGCCACCGCGACCACGACGACGCGAGCGTGAGCGTGAGCCCGGCGCCTCCGCGGGCACGGGCGCGGAGGCCTCGACCGGGGCCTCGCTCGCACGTCCCGCCGTGCGGGCCTGTCCCCCGCGGCCGCGACCGCCGCGCCGGCGCCTCGCGGGGGTGCCCTTCGACGTGCCCGACGCACCGGCCGGAACCGGTGCGGGCCGGGTGTCGCCGATCTGAGGTGCGGGTCGGGTGTCGCCGATCTGGGGCTTAGCCGGTGATGGGGACGAGTTCGGTGAGGTAATTTCGTCGGTCACGACGCAGACTCCTTGAGGTCACGGCCGCAGCGACGCGAAGTCCGCGCGCGCGGCGAACGGGGTCGCGACCGGTGTCGCGACCGTCGATGATGGCGTGGGCGCCGAACAGAGTGGCCACGACGAGGAACCAACTGGCCATGTCCATCATGCCTGGCCTCGGGTCGTACACGGTTCTCTCAGTCTGGGACTCGGGGTGCTGCGCACGCCGAGTCCACGGCGTTCTCTCGGGCCGCCGGACCTGCCGACGACACCCACCTCCCCAGGATACCCGTCCCCGGCGTGGGTGGGTCCCCTAACCCTTGGCGCTGGTCGTGGTACTGCTCGCAGCGGGGGTCGCGCGCGCGCCCGGACGCGTCGTGGTCGTGGTCGGCGAACTCGGCAGCACCAGGTGAAGCTTGGTGGTTACGGGAGCCGGTGGGTGCGCGTGCAGGTAGTTGAAGGCCTCGGCCACCACCGGGGCGGCGGCCTCCGAGCCGTAGCCTCCTTCAGCGATGACGCACACGACCACGTAGCGCGGGTGGTTCGTCGGCCCGAAGCCCACGAACCAGGAGTTCGGCGCCAGGCCCGGGGCATTGCTGGCAGTGCCGGTCTTGCCGGCCAGCGGAAAGCTGGCCAGATTGAAGTTGATGATCTGGTGGAACGTGTAGTACGCCGTGCCGCGCGGGTTGTCGATGACCCCCGTCAGGCCCTGCAGGATCGGGTCGCGCACGCTGGGCGGCAGGCTGATGCTTCCCAGCACGCGCGGTCGGTACCGGATGATGACCTTGCCCGTGGGACTCACGACGGCGGCGGCGACTTCGGGGGCGTAGCGAGTGCCGCCGTTGGCAAAGGTCGCGTAGGCCTGGGCCATTTCGATCGGGGTCACCGCGGTGGTGCCCTGTCCGAAGGCCATCTCGATGTTGTCTCCGGTGTACCAGCTCACGTTGGGGAAGGCCAGCGGCGCCTGGGCGTGCAGCAGCTTGCGCACCTGGGGCGAATCCACTCGACCCTGGACCTCGTCCGGCAGGTCGATATTGGTGTACTCGCCGAGGCCGTACTTGGCGGCCACGTTCTGGATGGGGGTCTCCCCGAAGCGCGCCTGCTCGGACCAGAAGAGGTAGCCGAGGTTGTAGAAGTAGTAGTCAGAGGACACCGTCAGGGCCATCGGCAGGGTGATGAGCCCGGCGCCCGAGTACTGGTCGTCGTGAAAGACGCAGCCGTGCGCGCCTTGAAGACAGCCCGGCACCTTGAAGACGCCCGTGTCGTCGACCACCTTGTTGGCGGGGAAGATCCCGGTCTGCAACTGGGTCGTGGCCGTGATCAGCTTGAAGGTTGAGCCCGGTGTGTACATGCCCTGAATCGCGTAGTTGTTGAAGGCGCCCTCATTGAGCAGGTGCTTGAAGGTGGCCTCCGAGAGCCCATTGACGAACGAGTTCAAGTTGTAGCTCGGGTAGCTCGACATGGCCAGCACCGCCCCGGTGTTCACGTCCATCACGATGGCCGCCCCGTTGGGAGCCTTGGGCAGCACGTGCGAGACCGGGTCCGGGGTGCGGCGCACCGTCATGATGTCAGAGACCAGATACGTGTCGAGGGCCTGCTGCAGTCCGGCGTCGATGTTGAGCACCACCGAGTCCCCACTCACCGGATTCTTCGTCGTCACCGAACCCAGGATGTTGCCGAAGGCGTCCACGGTCAGGGTGCGCGTACCGTCGTGGCCGCGCAAGTACTGCTCGTAGAAGGACTCGATACCGGTCTTGCCGATCTGCGAGGTCGTCTGGTAGCCGTCGTTCGGGTGAGCGGCGAGCTCCTGGCCGGTGATGGCACCCACGTAGCCCAGGACCTGGGCCGCCGTGAGCCCGCCGAGCGGATACGAGCGTGTGGCCACGTTCAGCACCGAGACCCCCGGGAACTCCGCGGCGTGGGTCTTGATGAACTCGACGACCTTGGCCGATGCGCTGGTGAGAATCGGCGCCGGCTGATACGGGTCGTACTGCGGGTTGTTGAGGTCCGCGATGATCTGCTTGACGCTGACGCCCGTCAGGGCCGACAGCGCCCCGATGATCGAGGGGTCGAGGGCAGCCTCGGCGCGCGAGAGCTGAACCTCGGTGGTCATCTTGTTCGTCACGAGCGGGGTGCCGGAGCGGTCCAGGATCAGCCCACGCGGCGCGGCGATTACCGAGGTACGCATCGAGTTGGCGTCCACGTTGGCCACACTCTGGCTGTAGCTCATGACCTGCAGGTTGAAGAGTCGATAGACGAGCACCACCAGCAGCACCAGGAAGAAGACGCCGATGACCATCCATCGTCTCTCGGGTCGAGAGCCGATCTCGTCGGGAGAGGCCACCAGGTCGCGAAGCCCGACGCTGGGTCGTTCGTTGATCGATCGACCTCGCCCACGCCGAGGGTTCAGCGAGACCCACGGGCGCCACATGCGCGAGAAGAGCGATCCAGTGGGCCGATCCCGCCAGGAGCGACTCATCGGCGCGCGGTGGGCACCAGCTGAGTCACCAGGCGCGCCGCGTAGCCCGCCGGGCGCGCCAGCACGGCGAAGGCCAGAGCGTTGAGCCACATCACGTTAAATACGCTGCCACGCCAGAGCGTGAAGTTGAGCATCACCGCGCCCAGCACAACGTAGATCGCCGGGGCGAGCAGGCCAATTAACGCCCCGATCAGCGGGCTCACCCACCACGCGGCGGACTCGAGATCTCCGACGCCCTCACGACCGAGGCGCGAACTGGCCCAGCCGATCAGGACGCCGATGATCGCGCTGAGCCCGAAGGGGGTGATCGCGTGCGCGTCCACGCACAGTCCCCCCACGGCCCCGGCCAGCGTGGCCAGCCCGGTGTGCCCACTCAGCCCCACGGCGAAGGGCCACAGCCACACCGCCATGACCACCACGCCCGCGACGCGCAGGTCGGTCAGAATCGCCAACTGCACGCCGACGACGAACAGCGTGGCCACCAGCACCGGCAGCCCGGCGCGACTCACGTCCCCGGCTCCCACAGCACGACGTCGACGTAGAAGAGGTTGCTGAGGTCAGCCGTGGGCGAGACCGCCACGTCGTAGGTCGTCGAGCCGGGCGTGAGGTTCACCGCGCTCACTCGCGCTACCGGCAGGCCCATCGGGTAGAGCCCACCACTGAGACCGTCCGTGAAGAGGACCGTGCCGGGACGCAGCGTCGAGGTCAGGGCCACGCTCGAAGCACCCAGGGCGTTGTTGAGTCCGCGGCCACTGATCACGATGGACGACGTCGAATTCTTGTAGGTCACCCCAACCGAGGAGTTGGCGTCGGTGATCAGACGCACCGTGGAGCCGTGGGGCGTGGTCGAGATGACCGTGCCCACGAGGCCACCATTGGCCACCACGGGCATGCCGGCCAGCACGCCGTTGTCCCGACCCACCGAGATGTCCATGGTGGCCGCAAAGGACGTGGGCGCGAGGGTCGTCACCTGAGCCGACACGACGGGCAGTGAGCCGACGAAGGGCACGTGCAGCTGGGTGGTCATCTGCTGGAGCTGACGTGCAAAGGCCCAGGTCTCGTTGAGGCGCACGTCGGCCTGGCCGAGCTCGTAGCGCAGCTTCTGGTTCTGAGCGACCACGTCGGAGTAGTTGATCGCGCCGGCGAAGAGGTGTCCGATCGGACGCGCCAGCTCGTTGACCGTCCACGAGAAAGGCGCCACCACCAGGTTGATCACCCGGCGCACGCCCGACTCGACACCGACCGTGGCGTACAGGATGGTCAGGGTGACGAGCGCGGCGACGCCGAAGGTCCAGGCACGCCTCCTCGTCCGATCCCCGGCCACGTCAGCGCGACGGGCTGGACTTCAGCATCCGCGAGAAGGCCTCGAGCTCCTCCAGGCACATCCCGCTGCCCAGGGCCACGCAGTTGAGCGGATCGTTGGCCACGATGATGGGCATGTTGGTCTCGAACTCCAGGCGCTGGGCCAACCCGTTGAGCAGCGCGCCGCCCCCGGTGAGCACGATGCCCTGCTCCATCAGGTCTGACGAGAGCTCGGGCGGCGTGCGGTCCAGCGTGACCTTGACCGCGTCGACGATGGCCTGCACCGGCTCCTCGATGGCCTGGCGGATCTGCTCGGTGGAGATGACCACGGTCTTGGGCAGTCCCGTCACCAAGTCGCGCCCACGAATCTCGGCGCGCAGCTCCTGCTCGAGTGGGTAGGCCGAGCCGAGCTGGATCTTGATCTCCTCGGCGGTGCGCTCGCCCAGGGCCAGCTGGAACTCCTTCTTGACGTAGGCCACGATCGCCTCGTCGAGCTCGTCGCCACCAACGCGGATGGACTGGCTGGTCACGATGCCGCCCAGCGAGATCACCGCCACCTCGGTCGTGCCGCCGCCGATGTCCACCACCATGTTGCCGCTCGGCTCGTGGATCGGCAGGCCCGCACCGATCGCGGCCGCCATGGGCTCTTCGATGATGTAGGCCTTGCGCGCCCCGGCGAACTCGGCCGCCTCCATGACCGCGCGCTGCTCGACGCCGGTGATGCCCGAGGGCACGCAGATCACCATGCGCGGCTTGGCGAAGCGGCGCTGGTGGACCCGGTGGATGAAGTAGCGCAGCATCTTCTCGCAGATCTCGAAGTCCGCGATCACGCCGTCCTTGAGCGGTCGGATGGCCTGGATGTTGCTCGGCGTGCGCCCGATCATGCGCTTGGCCTCGGCACCCACGGCTAGGGGCTTGCCGTCCTTGACGTCCACGGCCACCACTGAGGGCTCGTTCAGGATGATGCCGCGCCCGCGCACGTAGACCAGAGTGTTGGCGGTACCGAGATCGACGGCCATGTCGCGACCTAGCAATGAAAATCGACTATCAACCATAAGTTCCCTCTGCCGGCGAGGCGCTACTCGCCCCACCAGGCTAGGGCACGATCGCCCACGGCGACCACCCGGCGCGTCAGGCCAAGGCAGGGAAGAAGATCGCGATCTCGCGCGCGGCCGACGCGGGCGAGTCCGAGCCGTGAATCAGGTTCTCGGACATCTCCAGGGCGAGATCCCCGCGGATCGTTCCCGGCGCCGCGTCGGCGGGATTGGTCGCGCCCATGAGCGTGCGCACGACGCGCCACGTCTCGCCCGAGCCCTCGACGACCGCGACCAGCACCGGTGAGCGAGTGATGAATCGCACCAGGTCATCGAAGAAGGCCTTGCCCGCGTGCTCGGCGTAGTGGCGCTCGGCCACGGCGCGATCGAGCTGGCGCAACTCGGCGGCCACGAGGCGCAGGCCCTTGGCTTCGAGGCGCCGAAGTATCTCTCCGGTGAGGCCGCGCTCGACGCCGTCCGGCTTCACGATCACCAGGGTTCTATTCACGACGGACCAATCTAACAGTCTCAGTGCATGTGCCGAGAAACGATGCCCAGGATCTCACCGCGCACCTCGCCGACGAGATAGAGGCTGCCCGTCACCACGATGAGATCGTCGTCCGAGCTTCTCTCTCGCGCGTGCGCCAGGGCGGTCGCACTGCTCGGGTGCTCGTGGGCCGCCACGCCGAAACGTCGCACCCTCTCTCCGAGCTCGCTCACCGGCACGGCACGCGGTGAGTCCGGCGCGCAGCAGTAGAACTCCTCGATCCCGATCTCGACCAGCGGTCTCAGCATGTCGGCGAGCTCGCGTCCTCGCAACACACCGATCACCGCACGACGAGCTCCGCTGACGTGAAACGCTCCGGCCAGAGAGCGCGCCAGCACCGCCACCCCCGCGGGGTTGTGAGCGCCGTCGACCACCACCATCGGCGAGTGCGCGAGGACTTCGAGGCGCCCCGGCATCGTGGCCTGAGCGAAGGCGGCGCGCACGACCTCCTCGCCGATCGCTCGGTCCAAGAGCGCCTCGGCCGCGACCAGGGCAGTTAGGGCATTGTCACCCTGGTGGGCGCCGTGCAGACGCAACTCGACGTCCTCGTAGGTCGCAAAGGGCGTGCGCAGGCTGAGCAGGCGTCCGCCGAGGGCGAGATCGTTGTGCGGCAGATCGAAGTCGACTCCGCGCAGCCACGAGGTCGCGCCCACCGCGGCGCAGCGCTGACGAAAGACGTCCACCACCACCGCGTCCTCGGTGCCCAGGACGCCGACTGCGCCGGGGTGCACGATGCCGGACTTGTCCGTCGCGATCTCGCGCACGGTCGTTCCCAGCACCGCGGTGTGCTCGAGATCCACGTTCGTCAGCACCGCCACTGGGGCCTCCAGCACGTTGGTCGAGTCCCACGTGCCACCCATGCCGACCTCAATGACCGCCACCTCCACGCCCTCATCCGAGAAGTGAATGAGCGCAGCCACCGTGAGCAACTCGAATCGCGTCAGGCTGAGCCCGCCCGCGGACTCGACGTCGGCCAAGCGACCCATGAGGGCGCGAAAATCGTCATCGTCGATCGGTGCACCGTTGACGGCGATGCGCTCGTTGACCGCGTGCAGGTCCGGGCTGGTGAAGGTGCCCACGCGCAGGCCGCTCGCGCCGAGCAGGGCCGAGCAGAGAGTCGTCGTCGTCCCCTTGCCGTTGGTGCCCGTCACGTGCACGCTCGGGTAGTCGACCTGGGGCTCGCCCATCAGGCTCAACGCGCGGCGCACGGGTTCCAGGCTCGTGGTGCGCTGGCGCGGCACCACTCGCTCGAAGTCCACGTGCGACTCGAGCCAGTTGAGCGCCTCGTCGTAGGTGTCGAAGCGCACGCCTCAGCTCGCGCGGCGGGCCCGCGCCGCCTTGCGCAGCTCGTACGTGGGTGCGCTGTGTTCACGCACCGTCTCCGCCGAGACGATGCAACGTGCCACGTCGTCGCGCCCCGGCACGTCGAACATGGTCTCCAGCAGAGTGCTCTCGAGAATCGAGCGCAGTCCCCGCGCGCCGGTCCCGCGCTCCAGGGCCAGGTCCGCGATGGCCTCCAGGCCCGCGGGCTCAATCTCGAGCTCCACGCCGTCCATCGCCAGCACCTGAGTGTACTGCTTGACGAGCGAGTGCTTCGGCTCGGTCAGCACCCGCATCAGCATGTCGCGGTCCAGTTGCTGCACGGCGCCCACCACGGGCAGGCGGCCGATGAACTCGGGAATCAACCCGAACTTCATCAGGTCCTCGGGCAGCGCGTGGCGGAACAGCTCGAGGTCGCCCGCGCGCTTGGACTCCACCGGCGAGTTGAAGCCCATCGACTTCTTGCCGAGGCGCCGCTCGATGATCTGCTCGAGACCCGCGAAGGCGCCGCCGCAGATGAAGAGGATGTTGGTGGTGTCGATCGAGATGAACTCCTGGTGCGGGTGCTTGCGCCCGCCCTGGGGCGGCACGCTGGCCACCGTGCCCTCGAGGATCTTCAACAGTGCCTGCTGGACGCCCTCGCCCGAGACGTCTCGCGTGATCGATGGGTTCTCCGCCTTGCGTGCGATCTTGTCGATCTCGTCGATGTAGATGATGCCGCGCTCGGCGCGCTTGACGTCAAAGTCGGCAGCCGACAGCAGCTTGAGCAGGATGTTCTCCACGTCCTCGCCGACGTAGCCCGCTTCGGTCAGAGCCGTGGCGTCCGCGATCGCGAAGGGCACGTTGAGCATGCGCGCGAGCGTCTGAGCCAGGAAGGTCTTGCCGCACCCGGTCGGTCCCAGCAGCAGCACGTTGGACTTGGCCACCTCGACGTCGTCGTCGTGCAGCGGGCCGGCCTGGATGCGCTTGTAGTGGTTGTAGACGGCCACCGAGAGGATCTTCTTCGCCGCGTCTTGACCGATGACGAACTCGTCGAGGAACGAGGCGATCTCGCGCGGGGTGGGCAGCTCCTCCAGAACGAACTCGGGCCGATCGCCGAACTCGTCGGCGATGATGTCGTTGCACAGGTCGATGCACTCGTCGCAGATGTAGACGCTGGGCCCCGCGATCAACTTCTTGACCTGCTTCTGGCCCTTGGCGCAGAAACTGCACTTGATGAGGTCGCTGCCCTCGCCGAACTTAGCCACCGAAAACCTCCGACACGAGACTCCCTTATCCTACGAGCCCGGGTCCGTCTAACGCGGAACCTAGGGACGCTTCGAGATCACCTCGTCGATGATGCCGTAGTCGACCGATTCCACGGCGCCCAGTATGAAGTCGCGATCGGTGTCCTTGGAGATGCGCTCAACGCTCTGGCCCGTGTCGTGACTCAACATCTCGTTGAGCATGTCCTTCATCCGCAGGATCTCCCGGGCCTGGATCTCGATGTCCGAGGCCTGGCCCCCCACCCCGCCCCAGGGCTGGTGCATCAGCACGCGCGTGTGCGGTAGGGCGAATCGCTTGCCACGCGCACCGGCGGCCAGCAGGACGGCCGCGGCCGAGGCGGCCTGGCCGAAGCAGAAGGTCGACACGTCCGGCTTGATGTACTTCATCGTGTCGTAGACCGCCAGCAGCCCGGTGATGTCGCCACCGGGAGAGTTGATGTAGAGATTGATGTCCTTATCCGGATCCTCGGACTCCAGGAAGAGCATCTGGGCGCAGATCAGGTTGGCCACCGTGTCGTCAATCGGTGTGCCGAGGAAGATGATCCGCTCGCGCAGCAGACGACTGTAGAGGTCGTAGGCGCGCTCGCCACGGTTGGAGGACTCCACCACCGTGGGCACGAGGTAGTTCTGGGCTCGGTAGTCGTTCACGGCACCACCTTAGGCTTCGATCGTCCCGGACTGATCCTGCTCGAGCAGCGCCCGGTCAATGACGATGCCCTGCGGGTCGACGTAGGTCGCGTGCTCGCTCAGCCACCGTGAGGCCTTCAGCTTGGCGATCTCGGCGACGAAGGACACCGTACGCCCGGTGTCGCGCAGGTTCGTGCGCAGGGCCTCTGGCGTCGAGTTCAGCGACGGGGCCGTCTTGGACAACTCCTCGTCAATCTCCTCGCTCGTCGGCTCGAGGCCCTCGGCGCGCGCCACGGCCCGCAGGCCGAGATCCACCCGCACCGCCCGGCGTGCATCCTCTTGGAGCCGCTCCAGCAGCTGCTCGGCACTCTGATTGGTCACCTGCAAGAACGTCTCGAGCGACAGACCCTGGTCGCCCAGTCGGTGACCCAGGTCGTGCAGGCGCTCCTCGGTCTCGGCCGCGACCAGGCCCTCGGAGGCGAACTCCTCGGGTACCAGGTCGCTCAGCGCGACCAGCAGCGCGTCGCGCTGGCCGAGCTGGGCCTCGACGATCTTGCGCGAGCGCAACTGGTTCATGATGGCGTCGCGCATCTCGTCCACGCTCGTCCAGTCCGTGTTCTCCGCCACCCACTCGTCGTTCAGCTCGGGCAGCTCGCGCTCGCGTACCTGCGTGAGCGACAGGTCGAAGGTGGCCACCACCCCCGGCTCCAAGTTCCCGTTGAGAGTGAGGGTCTCACCCGCACGAAGACCGAGGATCAGCTCATCGACGCCGTCGGTGATGGTTCCCGAGCCCACGGTGTACATGTACTCGTGCATCTCGAGGGGCTCGTCCTCAGATGACACCTTGGTCACCGTGACGTCCATGGTGACCAGATCGCCACTGACGATCGGGCGGTCGACCTCTTTTAGAACCGCGTCCGTCTCGCGGAAGCGATCGATCTGCGCGTCGAGCTCGACGTCGGTGACCTGCGGGGAGGGAATGGTCACGCGCAGGGCGTCGTAGCCGTTGAGGAACACCTCCGGGCGCACCTCCACCTGGGCGCTGAAGGCCAGGGGACCCTCCTCCTCGCCGCTCGTGAGGTCAATCTCCGGCTGGGCGATCGGGTCGATGAGCGTGTCCGACACCGCACGCGCGTAGAAGTTCGGCAGGGACTCACGAATCGCCTCACTGCGCAGTGCCGCAGGCCCGCCCAAGTGAGCGATCAGGACGTTGCGCGGAACCTTGCCCTTGCGAAAGCCCTTGATGTTGACCTGGCGCGACAGCGAGCGTGCCGCGTCGTCCAGGGCGGCCTCCATCTCCTCGGCGTCGATCTCGACGTCGAGCTTGACGCGGTGGTTCTCGAGCGGGGTGATGGTGGCACGCATAGGACTAGCCAGCCTACCGGCTGGGTCGCAACCGGCTAAATCATGACGTTGAGAGACTCGGCCACGGCTTCGGCCAGGCTCTGATCCCCCCGTACCTCGGTGGCGGAGGCGCTCAGGAACGCCGCCGCGTCGATGCGCCCGGCACACCGTCGCCAGAAGAGCGCCACCGGGGTCGTCAGCTCCAGGTCCGGCTCGCGCGACGCGCTGTTCAACGCCCGGGCGCGAGCCTCGAGCACGCCGATGGTGACACTGCGCCCGAGACGTCCGGTGAGATTGATTCGCACAATTGTTCCCTCCGCGGCCCCCACCCGGCGCCCAATCACGTACGGCAGGGCCGCCTCGAAGCGGTTGAGCACGATCTGTTCGCCCGGGCCGTGGTCGTCCGCCGGCTCGAGCAGCGCGTCGCGCATGTCCTGCAAGTGGATCCAGCTGTCGAGCACCCGCGTCTCCATGAAGCGGTGGTAGGGCCGCTCGCCCTCCGGACTCCAGCCCACGATCTCCCACTCCTCAGCGCTCAGCGCGCGCAGTGCGACCAGGGACGCCGTCGTCGCCTCACGGAACTGCTCGAGCACTCGTTCGCCCGTTTCCGCGCGATGCGCGGCGACGAAGGCCTCGTTGAACTCGCCCATGACGTTCTTGACGTAGTCCGGCATCGGCGCGTCGTAACTGGGCACCGGCGCGCCCCTGAGCCACGCCTCGATGCCGAGCACGTGGCTCAGTACGTCGCGCACGCTCCAGCCTGGGCACGCGGTGGGCCGATCGAAGTCGGCCTCGGGACGATCGCTCAGCAGCGATTCCACGCTCGCCCACGTCGCCTCCAGGGCCTCGGTGATCCAGTCGTAGGCCATGACCCTCCCTCGCACACCTAGCCTAGAGACGCATATCGAACCGCACGGGCCCGATATGCCAGCATGGAGCGCACGGGAAGTAGCGCAGCTTGGTTAGCGCGCCTGGTTTGGGACCAGGAGGCCGCGGGTTCAAATCCCGCCTTCCCGACTCGGCGCTAGTTCTTCTTGGCCAGGAACAGACTGGAAATCGCCAGGGCGAAGCCCACGGCGAAGATCACCGTTCCAAAGACGAAGACCTGAGGTGGTGTACCCACGCGAGTCGCGCCGAAGATGTACACGGGGAATGGCGACGCCGTGCCGCTCACGAAGTTCGAGGTCACGTAGTCGTCGATCGACAGGGCGAAGGCCATCAGCGCCCCGGCGAGCACGCCGGGCATGATGAGGGGCAACGTGATGAGCCGGAAGGTCGACAGAGGCTTCGCGCCCAGGTCGTAGGCGGCCTCCTCGAGCGACCGGTCGAATCCCGCGAGGCGTGCGCGCACGGTCACCGTCACGTAGGCCACGGAGAACATCACGTGGGCCAGCACCAGGGTCAGGAAGCCTCGGGCGATGTTGTAGGTGACGAACACGCCCAGCAGCGACGCGCCCATGATGATCTCGGGCGCGGCGATGTTGGTGAAGAGGACCTGCTCGATGATGGACTTGCCGCGAAACGCCGGCGGACGGTAGCGCACGAGGGCAATGGCCAGGAGCGTGCCCAAGACGGTCGCAATCGTGGTGGCCAGCAGCGCGAGACGAATCGACAGCCAGAACGAGGACGACAGGCCCGGCAAGTTGTTCCACTGGTGGTACCACTGCAGGGTTAGCCCGTTCCAGGCGAAGCTGACGTTCGGGAATCCCGCGTGAACCTTGTTGAAGCTGAAGATGATCATCACCGCGATGGGAAAGACCAGGTACGCGATGACCAGCCAGGAGTACACGGGCAGCACGAAGCGCCCCACGTGGCGACGCTTCGTGCGCCGCTGAACGATCTGCTCGACGCTCAGGCTCATAAGTACTCTTCGATCGATCGCGATCCGAGGACCTTGGCGTAGCTCCAGATGCCGACAAGTGAGACGAGCAGCAGGATCACCGAGAGCGCGGCGCCGCCCGCGTAGTCCGAGGTGGCCAGGAACAGGCTCTGGATCACGGTGCCGATCATGACGTTGGAGGTGCCGCCGAGGATCTGCTGGTTGATGTAGTCACCGAAGGCGGGAATGAACGTGAGCAGGAAGGCGGCGAAGACGCCCGGAATCGACAGTGGCACGATCACCTTGAGAAACGCCGTGCGTCGGTTGGCGTACAGGTCGTAGGCCGCGTCCAGGACCTTGCGGTCGATGCGCTCGAGGGCCACGTACAGCGGCAGCGCGGTGAAGGGCAGGTAGTTGTAGGCCAGTCCCGCCACGACGGCGACGCCCGTTCCCAACACGTGGAAGTTGGAGGAGACGAGGTGGTGGCGCTGCAGGAAGCCGATGAAGAAGCCGTTGTCGGACAGGATGAACTGCCAGACCAGCGTGCGGATGACGAAGGAGACGAAGAACGGCACCAGCAGCATCATCAGGAAGAAGTTCTTCTTGCGCCCGCCGTAGAAGGCGATCCAGTAGGCGATCGGGTACGAGATCACCAGGTCTACGAGGGTTGCCGCCGCCGCGAACTCCAGGCTGACGATGAACTGCGTGTGGTACAGGCTCAGCACCTGGCCGAACTCTCCCCAGTGCCAGGCCATAGTGCAGGCCCCCGACGCGGGGTTGCAGTTCTTCAGCGACATCGTGAGCATCATGAAGACGGGCACGACGAACAGCAAAAGAAGCCACAACCCCGCGGGCAGGCTCAGCAGATAGGGAGCGAGGCGCTTGCCCCACAGGGACGAGTGCCGCGGTCCATCTATCCGTTGATAATCGGCAGGAACAGGTTGTTCCACGTGTTGATCTCGTCCTGTGTCTTGAACTGGTAGTAGGACTTCGACGCCGCGATCTGTGCCGCCGACGGGAAGACCGTCTGCGCGTTCGCGGTGACCGAGTACGGCAGGCCGATCTCAGGCTTCAGGGCCTTCAGGGCCGCGATGTTCCAGCCCGTCGGGTGCAGCAACTGCTGCTTGGCACTGGGCACCGGGCAGATGTAGTCGTTGTAGTACTCGACGACCGACTGGGTGATCGGACTGTAGAAGTAGTCCATCGCCGTCATCGCGTCCTTCGGGTTCTGTGCGTACAGCGGCATGCACATGTTGTCGGTCCACAGCATCGCGCCCTCGTGTGGCAGCAGCAGCTTGAGGCTCGAGTACTTGGTCGTCAGGTCGGCCTGGAAGATGTCGCCCGAGTAGCACTGCGAGACCCAGATGTCACCGTTCTTGAGGTGCTGGATGTAGCTCTGGTCGTAGTAGCCGGCCACGATCCCGTCACTCTTTTGCTTCTTGAGCTTCGCGGCGGCCTTGACCCAGTCGCTCTCGGTCGACTTGACCGGCTCGACGCCGATGGCGAGGAGTCCGGCGTGCCCCAGCTCGAAGGCATCGCTCAGCATGCCCACGCGACCGGCGTACTTCTTGTTGAAGAGCACGTCAATCGAGTTGCCCGGGTTCGGGATCTTCTTGGAGTTGTATCCGATCGCCGTCCAGCCAGACTGCCAGGCCATGGTGTACTTGTTGCCCGGGTCCCAACTCGGGCTCTTGATCAGCGGCCCGGCGTACTTGTTGAAATTCGGCATCGCGGTGCGGTTGAGCGGAATCAGCCAACCGAGCTCCATCAAGTAGTGAAGCTGAGGGTTGTTGTTGGTCATGACGATGATGTCGTAGCCGATGTACTGACCCGCGGCCAGGGACGGACGAATCTTCTGGTAGAAGGACGAGTTGTCCTGGATGACCTCGTAGTAGTTGACCTTGATTCCCGTCGTCTGGGTGAAGTGCACCAACGACGGGTGCTTGCCGTTAAGCGTGTCGATGTACAACGGCCAGTTGGCGAAGTTCAGCTTCTTGTTGAGCTTCTGCTTCTTCCACCACGACGCCGTGCCCACGCCCGCATTGGGCAACGACGCTGCGCCAGCCTCGGTGCCCAGCATCATCGCGCCCAGCAGTCCCCCGCCAGCCGCGCCCAGGGCCTGGCGACGTGACAGACGCGGCTGAGTCAGACCCCTCCAGAACGACGGGTCGATGACGCCCTCGCCCTCAAACTCGGTACCACTCATGGATCCCCACCTTCCTATTCAGTGATTGTGTACAACAGACTGCGAACTACTGGGTGCGCCGCTCACATAGCGTCCGACATCGCCTCTGCCGAGGCGCCCTCCATGGGAGTGACGGCGAACGTGTGCTCCACCGGCCAACTCAACGACACCTCCTCGCCCGAGTGCGGCAGGTGATCGTTGCCGATGTTCTGGGCGTAGACGGTGATGCGCGTGTCGTCGGCGAGCTCGACGATGTACTGGTTGCCCACACCGGTGAAGGTCGAGACCATGACGCGGCCACGAAGCTGGTTGCGTCCCGCGGGATCGGCCGTGACCGGCCCGATAGCGATCTTCTCCGGACGCACCCCGACCTTGACGGACCCACCCGTGAGATTCGCCGGAACGGACTCGGTGGGCAGTGTGACCACCGTCCCGCCGCCGATGCGCACGGTGGTCGTGGCGCTCTGGGACTCGATAATCGATCCGGCCAGGAGATTTGACGCGCCGAGGAACGTCGCCACGAACTCCGTGGTCGGACTGTCATAGATGTCCTTAGGCGAGCCAATGCCCTCAATGACGCCCCGGCGCATGACCGCGAGGCGATCCGACATCGTCATCGCCTCCTCCTGGTCGTGCGTGACGTACAGGAACGTGATGCCCACCGTCGTCTGGATCCGCTTGAGCTCGATCTGCATCTGGTGGCGCAGCTTGGCGTCCAGGGCCGACATCGGCTCGTCCAGCAGCAAGAGCGACGGCTCGTTGATCAGCGCGCGCGCCAGAGCGACGCGCTGCTGCTGGCCGCCCGAGAGCTGCGAGGCGCGGCGCTTCTCGAAGCCCGGCAGATCCACGATCTCCAGGATCTCACCGACGCGTCGCGTGACCTCGTTCTTGTCCACGTGGTGCCGGCGCAGGCCAAAGGCCACGTTCTCGAAGACGTTCAGGTGCGGAAAGAGTGCGTAGGACTGAAAGACGGTGTTCACGTCCCGGTTGTAAGGCGCGGCGTAGGTCACGTCCTTGCCGCCCAGAACGATGCGCCCCGTGGTGGGCTCCTCGAAACCGGCCAGCATGCGAAGGGTGGTCGTCTTGCCGCAACCGGAGGGGCCCAGGAGCGAGAAGAACTCGCCCTCGTAGATGTCCAGGGTCAGATTATTGACGGCGGGAACGTCATCGAAGAGCTTCGAGACGCCCTGAATCTGCACGATTGCCCGGCGAGTCCCCCCCGCCTCGGCCGAACCTGAGTCAGGCTCGGTCTCCATTGACCGGTTTGTCACGCGACTGACTATAACGCCACCGTCACTACTCGCTTGGTCGCTGTTTACGACATTGACACCGGAAAAAGCAGACGGCTCGCTCCGGGGCTCACGAAGTCTGCACGCAGTCGACTCGCAACGACGAAATCCGTCGCGGCGAGGACGTCGTCGAGCACCCAGAAGTAAGGCGCGCTCGCGCGCGCTCGCGTGTGTCGACGACGGAAAACGTCGTCGCTCGTGCCCCCGGCAGGAGTCGAACCCGCAACCTGACGGGTAGAAACCGTCTGCTCTATCCAGTTGAGCTACAGGGGCGCGACCCCATCGTAGGCCCGGTTCGGCGCTCACACGCCTGTGTCATACTGGAACCACTTGGTGGGCGTAGCTCAGTTGGTTAGAGCGCCAGGTTGTGGTCCTGGAGGTCGCGGGTTCGACCCCCGTCGCTCACCCCACGCGCGTGGCGCCGGGCCACGGCTAGATTCGCCTTCGGGGTCCGCGCTGGCCCCGAAGGGGGCCGCCGCCATGAGCATCGTTCGAGAGTCCTTCTACATCAACGGCGCCTGGGTGACCGCCCGATCGACCGAGACGTTCGCCGTGACCGACTCGGGCACGGGCGAGTTGTACGCCACGGTGCCCGCCGGCACCGTGGAGGAGGCCGCCCTGGCAGTCGAGGCCGCCGCCGCGGCCTTTCCCGCCTGGGCTCAGACGAGTCCGAAGGAACGCGCCGACTTCCTCCAGCGAATCTCGGAGAAGCTGGCCGAACGCGCCGACGACATCGCCCTGACGATTGCCCACGAGGTCGGCATGCCCCTGATGCTGTCCAAGGGCATCCAGCTGGGCCTGCCGACGATGACCTTTGCCGACAACGCCCAGCGCGCGATGGAGTTCACCTGGGAAGAGGAGGTGGGCAACTCGATCCTGGTGCGCGAGCCGGCCGGTGTCGTGGTGGCCATCACGCCCTGGAACTACCCGCTGCACCAAATCGCCAACAAGGTCGCGGCCGCTCTGGCCGCGGGCTGCACGGTCGTGCTGAAGCCCAGCGAAGTCGCACCCATCAACGCGTTCCAGCTCACCGAGATCATTGACGAGGTTGGGCTGCCCCGCGGAGTCTTCAACATGCTCACGGGGGCCGGCCCCGTCGTCGGTGAGGCCCTGGTTGCTCACCCCAAGGTTGACATGATCTCGTTCACCGGATCCACACGAGCCGGCAAGCGCGTCATGGAGCTCGCCGCGCGCGACGTCAAGCGCGTCTCACTCGAGCTGGGCGGCAAGTCGGCGAACCTCATCCTGGAGGACGCCGACTTCTCGCGCGCGATCGGTGACGGGGTCTTCAAGTGCTACCTCAACTCCGGCCAGACCTGCTCGGCCCTGACGCGAATGCTGGTGCCCCGCTCGCGTCTCGCCGAGGCCGAGGAGATCGCTGCGGCCGCCGCGGCCGGGCTCGCCCCGGCTGATCCCGTGACCGGCTCGAGCCTGCTGGGCCCCCTCGTGAGCGTGGCCCAGGTCGAGCGCGTGCGCGACTACATCCGCTCCGGGCTCGACGAAGGAGCGCGCCTGGTCTGCGGCGGCGTCGAGGCGCCCGACGGTCTGGAGAAGGGCCACTACGTCGCGCCGACTGTCTTCAGCGACGTGCGCAACGACATGCGCATCGCGCGCGAGGAGATCTTCGGACCCGTGCTGTCCATCATCCCCTACGACACCGAGGAGGAGGCCATCGCCATCGCCAACGATTCCACCTACGGCCTGGCGGGGGGCGTGTGGGCGGGCAGCGACGAGAAGGCCCTCGAGGTCGCGCGCAAGCTGCGCACGGGACAGGTGGAGATCAACGGTGGCGCCTTCAACGTGGTGGCGCCCTTCGGCGGCTACAAGCAGTCCGGCATCGGCCGCGAGCTCGGTCAGTACGGCTTCGAGGAGTTCCTCGAGGTCAAGGCCATCCAGCACCGCTAGGCGCCTCGGCGAGTGCGAGCGTGTACACTCGTCCTGCGCCGGTAGCTCAATTGGCAGAGCATTTGACTCTTAATCAACAGGTTCCGGGTTCAAGTCCCGGCCGGCGCACCAAGCCCCGTGCATCGGCTCGCTGCCTAGAGACATTCAGCCAGGGAGACGAGCAAGAGTTGCAGCGTCGCGATCTGCTGGCGCAGTTCGTCCTCGGCCGCCGCGAGACGCTCCTCGCTGAGGATTCCCTGGCTCACCGCGACCGAGCGCAGTGCGACCTGCAGACTGGTCAGCCACGCCCACGCCTCGACGTCGGTGAGGAACTGTTCGTGCACGCTCGCCAGGGCCAACTCGGCGTTGGTCGACGTACCCACCTGACGCGCCAGGACGGCCACCGGGTCGTCCGCGTCTCGCCCGGGATTGATCGGGCTCTGCAGGCTCAGGTGCCATTCGTGGTTCGTGTCGCGCTCAGCCGCCACGACCTGGGAGAAGACAGCGCGCAGGACCGAGCGGCCCGCGTCATTGAGGCGCACCTCGAGACGGCCGTCGCGTCGGCGGGCGAAGAGGCGGTTCGACGCCATCAGCTGGCCGGCTCCACGGTGGCCGATAGCCCCGCAACCTGGAGCTTCACGCCGTAGTCCTCGGCGCGCTCCTGAGCCCCGGACCAGACCACCGCGCGGCCCTGATGGTGCACGGTGAGCATGAGCTGAGTGCACTTGTTGTTCGAATAGCCGAAGATCTTGCGAAAGATGACCACGACCACCGACATGGGCGTGACGGGGTCGTTCCAGACGATGACGTTCCAGAGTCGCTGGGTGCTGCGTGCGGTCTCGGTCTTGAGCGTCTCGTCCACGCGCGGCGCGGTCAACGGCTGGGCGGCTCCCACGCCGCAAGTCTTCCAGAGCGCGGACGGTACGTGAACGCGTCGTCCGTACACTGGCACCGACGACGGAGGTGCACGTGTCACTGGAGCGACTGACCTCGGGCCCCGCGCGCCTGCGTGAGCGCGCGAACCTGGGGCTGCGGCGGGCCATCGGTATCGATCGCGAGCCACCACAAATCTGCCTGGACCCCGAGCGCGCCTACGTGCCGGTGGACGCGGAGGCGCGGCTGATCCACGCGGATCTGCCCGCCATGCTCGTCGGAGGGCTGGGCTCACTCTTCTTCCAGATGCTGCACCCGCACTCGAGGGCCGGGGTCGCTCAGCACTCGCGCTACCGAGAGGACCCCCTGGGGCGCATCCGCCAGACGGCGAACTACATCGCCACGACCACCTTCGGCACCCGCGACGAGGCCGCGGCAGCCATCGCACACGTGCGCCAGATCCACGAGTACGTGCGCGGAGTCGCCGACGACGGCGTCGCCTACTCGGCGAGCGATCCCCACCTGCTCGACTGGGTGCACGTCGCCGGCACGCGCATGTTTCTCTCGGCCTACCAGCGCTACGGGCCCCGACCACTGAGCCCCCGACAGGCCGACGCGTACGTCGCCCAGGTCGCACCGGCCGCTCGCGAGCTAGGTGCCAAAGCGCCCCCGCACGACGTTCGCGAACTGGACGCGGCCATCGAACAGTTCCGACCCGAGCTTCGCCTGAGCCCGGACGCCCGAGAGGCCCGCGACTTTCTGCTTCGAGGCACCGTCCAGGGCGTCCACCAGCGCGCGCCCTACCGCCTGCTCGTGGACGCGGCGCTCTCACTGCTGCCCTCCTGGGCCGCCGAGTCGCTCCAGGTCGCGGAGCGCGCCGGTCGCGCACCGCTCCAGCGTCCCTTGGTGCTCGCCTTCAATGCCGCCGTGCGCCGCGTCGTCCCAGCCCGCGGGGCTACGCCCAGCTGAGCCCACCGTCGACCAGGACGACCTCACCGGTCACGTAGCCAGTCGCCGCTAGGGCCACGACGACCTCGGCGACGTCCTCGGGGGTGCCCGAGCGTCGCAGTGGCGCCCGCGAGCTCACCGCGGCGCGCACGACGTCCCAGTCCGCGGTCCAGGGCGTATCGATCAGACCTGGCGCCACCGCGTTCACGCGCACCTCGGGTCCGACGGCGCGCGCCAGCAGGGCCGTCAGGTGGTTGAGGGCGGCCTTGGAGGCCGCGTACGGAATCGACGATCCGGTCGCTCGCACGCCCGCCACCGAACTGACGTTCACGATGCAGCCGTGACGCTCGCGCAGGGCGTCCATTGCCGCCACCGACAGATTCCACGTGCCGAACACGTTCAGCTCGAAGATCTCGCGCCACACGGCCAGGTTCGCGCTGACCAGGTCGCGGTGGTCAATCACTTTCGTCGTGCCGGCGTTGTTCACGAGCACGTCGAGTCGCCCGTAGCGCTCCAGCACCCGGCCCACCAGGCCCTCGCACTGCTCCGGGTCGCTGATGTCGGCGCGCACGTAGAGAGCACCGGGCGTGGTGCGGGCGAGCTCCTCGCCCGCGGCCACACTGCGCGCCGAGTTGAAGACCACCTCATCGCCCAGCGCGGCGAAGCGCGCAGCGCACGCGCGCCCGATGCCGCTCGTCGAGCCGGTGACCAGGACGACGCGGCTCACGACTCGACCCGCCGCAGGCGCCACGAGCCCGCCCAGTGCTGACCGGGCTCGAGCACGACGATGTCCTTGCCCGATCGCAGGGCGTCCGGCGGGCACGTCATGGGCTCGACCGCCACCGCCGTGCGTCGACGTCCCTTCTCGAGACTGTCGCCGGTGAAGATCTGCACGTACGGGAAGTTGCGGTCCATCGACAGCTCCACGGCGGTCCCAGCGGCGTCCACCAGCGACACCGTCGCCAGGCCCAGGTCGTCACGCTCCAACTCGGTGTAGGTGACGTCCAACTCGTGTCCGGAGAGCGACTTGCGCTCCCGGAAGTCCAGCTGCTGACCCGAGACCGGCAGGATCTCACCGTTCGGCAGACGCCGCTCGTTGAGTGCTACGAACGCACGTGCGGGCACCACGAGCTGGGCACCTTCGATAGTGGGAGTCGTGACCGCCACGTAGGGATGAAAGCCGACGCCGAAGGGGATCGGCACCTCGTCGCGATTCGTCACCGTGGTCGTCACGGTGAGTCCGAGTCGGCCCAGGTGATAGGCCACGGCGAGCTCGCTGAGGAAGGGATACCCCGGGCTGGGGTGCAGAAGGAGCGACAGGACGCAGCGGTTCTGGTTGACGGCCTCCACGTGAAATGGTCGCCATCGCACCAGCCCATGAATCGCGGTCCCGTGTTCGGTGTCATCCAGCGAGGCGCGAGCGACTCGCTCGGAAAAACTCCACTCGCCCTGGCCCATGCGATTGGGCCAGGGGTAGAGCACCTGGCCCCGCGCCCCGCCGGGAACCTGATCCGCGTCGAAGCCCTGGATGACCGGGACCCCGGCCCACGTGAAGGCTCGCAGAGTCGCGCCGACCTCGGTCACGACGGCCCGCTGGTCCCCGTGGGCGATGACGATCTGCTCACCGGAGGGCAGCATCCTCGAGTTCCTTCCTCACGGGCCCGTAACCTTCGCCCGTTATCGTACGCACTATGAGACTCCTGCTCACCAATGACGACGGGGTGGGCGCCCCGGGTCTGGCCAGCCTCGCCCGACACGTAGAGCACTGGATCCACGACGCGCCCGCCGGTGAGGACCGCGAGGCACTGGTCGTCGCGCCGCAGGTCAACCACTCGGGCATGTCGGCCGCGGTCGGGGACCTCTTTAACCATCCCTCCGTGGAGTACTCCCGGCACGAGATCGCCGGCGCGCCGACGGTGCGTGCCTACGGCCTCAACGCTCCGCCCGCCCTGTGCGCGCTGCTGGGCGCTCTGGGCAGCTTCGGGCTCGAGCCGGACATCATCGTCTCGGGCATCAACGCCGGCGCCAACGTGGGACGCAGCGTCCTGCACTCTGGCACCATCGGGGCCATCCTGACCGGAGCCCAGGTGGGAAAGTCGGGTCTGGCCGTCTCGGTGCAGTGGGGCGAGGAGATCCACTTCGACACCGCCGCGGCCGTCGCCATCGAAGTCCTGGACCACCTGATGGCCGCCCCGTCCAGGACCCTGTGGAACCTCAACGTGCCCAACCTCACCACGGCGAAGCTGCGCGGCGTGCGACGTGGGCGCATCTCGATCGCGGGCATCGTCAAGTCCGCGGGTCCCCTGGCTGGTGGCGAGCCCCTCGGCGACGAGGGCCAGTTGCCACTGCGCCTGGGTGCGGCCAGCCCCGAGGTCGGCGACGTCAGCGACGAGGCCCCGGACGACGACGGCGCACTGGTCGCCTCGGGCTTCGCCTCACTGACGCCACTGCGCGGCCCACACGAGGACACCGACACCGCCCTGGACGAGACCCTGCACCAGGCCCTCGAGGCGATCACACGGCATCTGCATCTGCATCGCTAGTCCTCTCGGAGCCGGCGTGACTCCTTGACGCGCCCGCGAGAGCGCTTGTCCTCTAAGCGCCGCTCGCGCGAGGCGCGCGTGGGCGCCGTGGCGCGTCGGGGCGCACGCTCGGCCGCGGCCTCCGCGAGACGCTCGGCCAACTGCTCCAGGGCGGCACGTCGGTTCTGAGCCTGGGAGCGGAATCGGCTGGCGCTCGAGCGCGCCACGGGTCCCAGGGCGTCGATGAGTCGCTGGCGCAGCGGTTCACTCAGGCTGACGCGCTCGAGATCGAGGCTCACCACGACGCGCGTGCGCGAGCGATTCGCGTGCTGGCCCCCCGGGCCGCCCGGCGTGCTCACCCGCCACTCGAGCTGGTCGGCCGGCACGAGCTGGTGCGCGATGACGAGGGACTCGTCCTCGCGAACCCGAGCTTGTCGCGTCACGTCGCGAGCGTCAGGGGCCTGAGCCACACCTGCACCCTACTGGGGGTCCGCGCTCGCCCCGGTAGGGTGAAAGCCAAGAAACGAGGTTCCATGACGACCATTCCTCACTTCGTGCGCGGCCAGCGCGTGGCTGCTGACGGCTCGCTGCCCGTCTTCAATCCGGCCACGGGGACGCTGAGATCCAAGGTGCCAGTGCCGGACGCCGCGTTCGTGGACGACGTCGTCTCCAGCGCTCGCGAGGCCTGGAACAGCTGGCGGTACTCGACGCTGTCACAGCGCACCAACATCCTCTTCGGACTGCGCCATCTGCTGGTCAGTCACGCTGACGAGTTCGCCGCGCTGATCACGGCCGAGCACGGCAAGACCCTGGCCGACGCACACGGCGAGCTCGCGCGCGGCATCGAGAACGTCGAGTACGCCTGCGGGCTCAGCGAGCATCTCAAGGGCGACTTCTCAAGTCAGGTGGCCGACGGCGTCGACGTGCACTCGGTGCGTGAGCCCGTCGGGGTGGTCGCGGCCATCACACCGTTCAACTTCCCGATCATGGTGCCGCTGTGGATGGCGGCCAACGCGTTGGCCACTGGCAACGCCGTCATCCTCAAGCCCTCCGAGCGAGACCCGTCGGTCTCGGTGCGCCTAGGTGAGCTCTTGAGCGAGGCCGGCCTGCCCGCCGGGGTCTTCTCGGTGCTGCACGGAAACGCCAGCACCGTGGGCCAGCTGCTGGAGCACTCCGGAGTGGACGCCGTGAGCTTCGTGGGATCTACGCCCGTGGCCCGACACGTCTTCGACACGGCCAGCGCGAGCGGCAAGCGGGTCCAGGCCCTCGGCGGGGCCAAGAACCACATGGTGGTGCTGGGCGACGCGGACCTGGACGTGGCGGCCGACGCGGCCATTAACGCGGGATTCGGCTCGGCCGGCGAGCGCTGCATGGCCATCAGCGTGGTCGTGGCCGTGGGTGGCGTGGCCGACACCCTCGTAGAGAAGATCGCGACGCGCATGGACGCGCTACGGGTGGGCCCCGGCGACCAACCGGGCAGCGACTTCGGCCCGCTCATCACCGCCGAGCACCGCGACCGCGTGGCCTCCTTCGTGCACAACGCACCAACCGAGGGCGTCACGGTCGTACGTGACGGCACGAACCTCAGTTCACGCGAGGGCTTCTTCCTCGGCCCCTGCCTGCTGGACAACGTTCGCCCGGGCACGACGGCCTACGACAGCGAGATCTTCGGCCCGGTGCTCGGGGTGGCGCGCGTGGAGGACTACGACGAGGCCGTCGCGCTGATCAACGCCAACCCGTACGGCAACGGAACGGCCATCTTCACCCGCGACGGCAACGCGGCGCGGCGTTTCGCGCGTGACGTGAGCGTGGGCATGATCGGGGTGAACGTGCCGATACCGGTGCCCGTGGCCTCATACTCCTTTGGCGGTTGGAAGGACTCGCTCTTCGGCCACGCCCACATGTACGGGCCCGAGGGCATCGCGTTCTATACGCGAGCCAAGGTGATCACGACGCGCTGGCCCCAGCCGTCCGAGTCCCAGATCGACCTCGGGTTTCCCCGCACGCGCTAGGCATGCTGGCCGCCACTGCACCCTGGCACTGGCTGTGGGCGGGTTTTCGCGAGGCCGCCGCCATGGTCTGGATGACGTGGTGGCCACTCGTGCTCGGCTTCAGCCTCTCGGGAGCCGTGCAGAGCTTCCTGCCCCGTGACGGGCTGCGCGCGCGGCTCGGGCGCACGTCACTAGGCGCGGTGATCACCTCGGCGCTGCTCGGGATGATCTCATCCTCGTGCAGCTACGCCGCGAGCGCGATGAGCCGAGCCCTGTACGCACGCGGCGCGTCGTGGGCCAACTCGCTGGTGTTCATGGTGTCCTCGACGAACCTGGTCATCGAGTTGGGCATCGTGCTGTATCTGTTGCTGGGTTGGCAGTTCCTCCTGGCCCAGTTCGTCGGAGGAGCGATCATGGTGGGTCTGCTCGCCGTGGGCACCCGCTTCGCCTTCCCCCGACCCGTGGAGGGCGCCCTGCGCGAGCACGTGCTGGCCGACGCTCCCCCACCCAGCCACTCGTCCCAGACGCCGTGGCGAGAGCGTCTGGGCGATCCACTCAACTACCAGCGGGCCGCGCGCTACACCCTGGGCGACGTGACCATGTTGCGCCGGGAGCTGCTGGCCGGCTTCGTCATCGCCGGCTTCCTCGCGGTGGACGTGCCGAGCTCCTGGTGGGCCCACGTCTTCATCCCCGGCCACGGTTGGCTCACCAGCCTCGAGAACGCCGTCGTCGCCCCGCTGCTCGGGGTTGTCTCCTTCGTGTGCTCGGTGGGCAACGTGCCCCTCGCCGCCGCCCTGTGGAGCCGCGGCGCCGCCTTCGGTGGCGTGATCGCCTTCATCTTCGCGGACCTGGTGACGCTGCCACTGCTGCTCATCTATCGGCGCATGTACGGCACACGAGCAGCCCTGCGGATCTTCGCGCTGCTGTGGGCGGTCATGAGCGCGGGCGGCCTGCTCGTCAACGTTCTGTTCAGCGTGCTGCACCTCGTGCCGAACGACCGGCACCCGCCGGCCATGCAGGGGCGTTTCCCCATGGGCAGCACGCTCGTGCTGAATCTCGCGGCCCTGGTGGTGTTGCTCGGCGTCGTCGTCTTAGCGCGACGCCACGCCGGATCCGACTCCGACACCGCGATCGACCCGATCTGTGGCATGAACGTCGACGTCACGTCCCCCGTAGCCGTTCGCGAGCGTTCAGGCACGACCTACTACTTCTGCTCGCAGCGCTGCGCCGAACGCTTCGACCGCGAGGGGCCGAGCATGCCGAGCGAGGCGGGCGACGCGGTGGATCCCGTGTGCGGGATGCGCGTGAACCCCTCCGACGCGCTGTCGGCGCAGGTGGACGGGGTGAGCTACTACTTCTGCGCCGAGGTCTGTCGCAGCCGCTTCCTCGCCGAACGCGACACGATGCACGCCGACGAGGCGGGCGACGCGGTGGATCCCGTGTGCGGGATGCGCGTGAACTCCTCCGACGCGCTATCGGCGCAGGTGGACGGGGTGAGCTACTACTTCTGCGCCGAGGTCTGTCGCAGCCGCTTTCTCGCCGGTGAGTCCGGGCGCGCCGCCTCGCAGTCAGTCAACCTGATAGAAAAGCCAGATCGTGAGTAAGCAGCACTCGAGCGTCCGCGCCTACGGCATCCTCGTGCACGACGATCGCATCGTCCTGGTGCGCTCGGCGCTCGCCGAGCATGACCCGCCGCTGTGGTGGCTGCCCGGCGGGGGCATCCAGTTCGGTGAGACGCCGGAGCAGACCCTGGAGCGCGAGTTCGCCGAGGAGACCGGTCTGTCGATTCACAGTCCCCGTCTGCGCAGTGCGAGCGCGGACACTCGACGTCGACCCAACGGGGATCGCGTGCACACCGTGCGCATCATCTACGAGGTGAGTCTGGCCGGCGGCGACCTCACGCACGAAGTCGACGGCACCAGTGACCAGGCGCGCTGGTTCTTCCTGCACGAGATCGACACGCTGAACCTGGCCGAGTACGCGCGCCACGCCCTCAATCTCGCTCAGTCGAAGTAGGCCTGGGGCATCGAGCGCTTGAGCAGCTTGCCCGCCGGATTGCGCGGCAGCGCCTCGTCGGTGAGCGCTACGCGAGTCGGGATCTTGAAGTTAGCCAGGCGTGAGCTGAGGTGCGCGTGCAGGTCCTCGACCGACAGGCTTGCGCCGTCCTTGAGCCGAATCACGCAGGCCACCTCCTCACCCAGACGCTCGTGGGGCAGACCGAAGGCGGCCGCCTCGTAGACACCTGGGTGCTCGTAGATCGCGGCTTCGACCTCGGCGCAGTACACGTTCTCGCCAGCACGGATGATCATGTCCTTGGCGCGGTCCTCGATGTAGAGAAAGCCCTCGGCGTCCAGCCGACCGAGGTCGCCGGTGCGCAACCACCCGTCCTCGAGGGTGCTCTCCGTGGCCTCGGGCTTGTTCCAGTAGCCACGAAAGAGCGTCGGACCGTTCAGCCAGATCTCCCCTCGCTCGCCGAGGGGGACCTCGCGACCCCGGGCGTCGCGCACCTGGGCGTCCATCACGATGGTCGGAACGCGTCCGGTCGAGGTCGGATGGGCCACGTAGTCATCCCCGTAGTTGCCCGGCCCGTACGCGTTGGTCTCGGTCATGCCGTAGCCCAGCGACGGACGTCCACGCTCAAAGGAGTGCTCGACTCGCTCGACGAGCCGGGGCGGGGCCGGTGCCCCGCCCCCGCCGACCGCGCTCAGCGAACTGGTGTCGAACTCGCGAAAGCGCGGTTGCTCGAGGAGGTCCCAGGACTGAGTCGGCACGCCGATGAAGCTCGTGACCCGGTGCCGCTCGATCAGCCCGAGAGCCCTCTCGGGGTCCCAGCGATGCATCATGACCAACTTGAAGTGCCAGGTGAAGCACGAGAGCATCACCGGGATGCAGCCGGTGACGTGAAAGAGCGGGACGACAAGGATGAAGCACGGCGACTGACCCGTTCCCGCCTCATCCGGTCCCCGACGCGCGTCCGTGATGGCCGAGCCCGACGCAAAAGACATGATGGTCTGGCTGATCGCACGGTGCGTCGACACCGCCCCCTTAGGAAATCCGGTCGTGCCCGAGGTGTAGAGGATGGTCGCGTCGTCATCCGGATCGACGTCCACCGGCGGCAGGCTCGCACCGCGCACCACGACGTCACCCCAGCGGTCCACGCCCGGCGCCAGCGGCTCCAGCTCGTCCAGGCGCACACCGATCATCGACACCGAGGCCCGCTGGCACGCCGCGTGCGAGCGCACGAGTCGATCGGCGTCGGCGATGAGCACCGTGAGTCCCGAGTCCTTCACGGCGTAGTCGATCTCGTCTTCGGCCCACCACGCGTTCAGCGAGACCGACACCGCTCCGATCGAGGTGATCGCGGCGAAGGCGACGACCCACTCGGGTAGGTTGCGCATCGCAATGCCCACCCGATCGCCTCGTCGGACGTGGTAGCGATGCACGAGCGCACTGGCCAGCGCGTCGGCCTCGACCATGACGTCCTCGAAGCTCCACTCCTCGTCCTCGTAGACCAGGAACGTCGAATCCAGGCCCCGCGCCGAGGTGAAGTAGTCACGCAGGGTGGGCAGCGCGTTCACGAACTCGCGCCGGCGCACGCCATCGCGCTCGACCTCACGGACTTCGAATGGCATCCCCGGCGCCGACACCACGGCGATTGCCTCGTGGTAGCTAAGTCCCACTCCCCCTCGCTCTCTCGGGCCGTCACGGACGGACTTGGTAGAACTGGTTCATGATACCGAGGCCGCCGTCAGCCTCCGGGCGGGCCTAGTGCGCGTGCGCGTGCGCGTGCACCCGGGCGCGAAGCTCGCACGACTGCGTGTCGAGGCCGAGCGTCTCGAGGTCTACGTGCGGGCACGTGCCCACGAGGGCGCGGCGACGCGTGAAGCTCTCGCCACCATTGCCGCTGCTCTCAACGTGGCGCCGGCCCGCGTGACCTGCGTGCAGGGTGAGCACTCGCGCCTCAAGCTGGTCGAGGTCACGGCACCCGACGCCGAGCAACGTCTGAGGAGACTGCTCGCCGGCGACGACTAGGCCAGCGACGAGCGCGCACCGCGCTGGGCCATCCGGTCCACCGTGCTCGTGATCTTCTCGAGCACCCCCGTCAGCTCCACGCGGGCGCGCTCGGCCTCGGCGCTCAAGTTCGCCAGATGGCCCACGTCCCAGACACTCAGCACCGGCTCGAGGACGTCGCTGAGAAACTGGCGCAGACCGTAGATGCCCTCGCGCGCGATGCGCACCGCGTGGCGGGTGAAGCTCGGGATGCCCGTGCCGGGCATCGCGAAGGTGCGGATCTGGCGCGCGGCGGCCACCATCATTGTCGACGGGTCGATCACGAACGCCGCGCGGGCGAGGTCGCGATAGAACATGTAGTGCTTCGTCTCGTCGCCCGCCACGAGAGCGAGAACGTTGCGACCCATGCGGTCGTCCTTGGGCAGGTGCGCACCCGTGTTGCGGTGCGCGATCTGCGTGGCCCGCTCCTGGAGTGACACGTAGCAGATGAGGTCGGCGAAGCTCTCGGGCACGGGCACCTCCGCGCGCGTCATCTGGACGCGGCGGCCCACCTCGAGAACGACCGGGTCGATGCAGCGCGAGATGTGCACCCAGTCACGCATCACCATCGAGTGGCGGTTCTCCTCCATCGTCCACTGGTGGTTCCACTCTCGGATCGGATGGTCCTTGGGCGCGTGCCCCAACAAGGTGGAGGTGTAGTAGGGCAGGTTGTCCTCGGTGAGCAGGTTCACGTAGATCGAACTGCGTACCCCCTCGGCGATCGGGTAGTCCGTCTCGGACCACGGGCGAGTCTCAAAGCTCTCGCCCTGGCCCCAGTCGATCTGCTCGTGGGGCATCCACTCGCGCGGGGCCTCCAGGTGCCGATTGAAGAGACGTTCGACGTCCGGAGCGATCTCCTGCAGCAGGTCGACGCGACTACGCACGAGACGCGAACGGGTCATGAATGCCTCCACGCTCTCACTCGATGCGACAACGTGCCTTCAACTGTAGTGGTGCACCCTGAGAATCAGGAAAGAATTGACGAAGCGTGACTTGAGGGCGTCTCGCCCGGGCCCACTGAGCTGATCCGCTAGGTTGGGGCAGTTCAAGTGGGCGAGTCAACGGAGCAACACGTGCGCGTTCTGACGAGCAGCCTGCGCGCGCGCCTGGAGCGTCCTGCCTGGTGGGCCTGGAGTGCCGTGGGCCTGGTGGGCTCGCTGGTCGTCGCGGCGGGGGCGGCGGGAGTGGGCGCGCTGCCCCGGCCCGGTCGATATCGCTGGTGGCTGCCCGTCCTGGTGCACGAGCACGCGAGCGGCTACGGCCTGCTCTATCTGGGCGTCGCGCTCCTCGTCGTGGCCTGGCTGGGCCTCGGATTCGCGGCGGCGCGCAACCAGCTCGGCTCTGGTCGGGGCGCCCTGACCCTAGCCGCCTGGGCGCTGCCACTCTTCGTCGCACCGCCCCTGTTCAGCCGGGACGTCTACAGCTACGTCGCCCAGGGACTCCTCGCGCACCGGGGCCTCAACCCCTACCACTTCGGGCCCGACGCGCTGGGCGCTGGGCCGCTGTTCGACTCACTCGCCACCGCGTGGCGCCACACGCCCTCGCCGTACGGGCCGCTGTTCGTCACTCTCTCCAACGTGATCGTCGGGCCCGCCCACTCGCTCATCGCCCAGGTCCTCGCCTTTCGGGCCCTCAGCGGCATCGGACTTCTGGCAAGCGCCCTGCTGCTCGTGCGCCTCGCTCGCGAGCTCGGCGCGAACGAGTCACTCGCGCTGTGGCTGGGCGCACTGAGCCCACTGAGCCTCTTCTCCAGCGTTGCCTCGGCCCACAACGACTCGCTGATGATCGCCCTCGTGCTCGGCGGGCTTCTCGCGTGGCGCCGCGGGCACCTTCACGTGGCCATTGGCCTCATCGCGCTAGGCGCCGCCGTCAAGTTGCCCGCCCTGGCGGGCCTCGCCGTCATCACCGGCGCCGAGTGGCGCCGGGGACCAGGGCGACTGCGGCTGCTCACTGAAGTGGTGCTCGTCACCGGAGTGGTCTTAACGGGCCTGACGCTGCTGAACGGCTTCGGCTTCTGGTGGGCCTCTCCCCCGGCGCTCGCCCTGGCGAGCCAGCTGCGCACCCTGGCCACGCCGATGACGAGCCTCGGGGTCTTTCTGGCGGCGAGCCTGCGCGTGCTGGGCGCGCACACCCTGAGCACCCACCGGGTGGTCTCCGACGTCCAGCCTGTGGGCGAGCTCGTCAGCACAGCGGCGGTCCTCTACGCCCTGTGGCGTGTGCGCGCCACGCACGTCGTGCGCACCCTCGGCGTCATCCTGTTGGTGCTCGTGCTCGGTGGGCCGACGCTCTGGCCGTGGTACCTGCTCTGGGGCATCACCCTGCTCGCGGCGACCGCGGCGAACTCCTCGCGCGTGCTCATCGCGATAGCCGGCCTCGCGAGCCTGGTCGTGGGCCCCGGGGGCTCGCCCATGCTGGGCGGAAACGCCTACCTCGTCACGGCGCCGCTGCTCGTCATCGGACTCATCGGCTTCATGCGCTACCTTTCCCAGCACGACATCCTGGCCACACCCGATGATGCGCACTAGGGCACCGGGCCCCACGCGCCTGAGCGCGTCGCGACCCTTCGCCGTCGCGACGCTCGCGTACCTGGGCGCGCGTGCGATCACGCTGCTCGCGGTCGGTGTGGGCAACCTCTTCACCCACCACGGCTGGGTGGCTGATCTGTCCACGTGGGACGGGGCCTGGTTCCTCCGAGCCGCCGAGCACGGCTGGCCCGCCCAGCTGCCCTCCGTGGGCGGACACGTCGCGGCGAGCCCCCTCGCGTTCTTCCCCCTCTTCCCCCTGCTCATACGCGCCGTCGCCGCGATCAGCGGCCTGGGCCCCGGCACCGTCGGACTGCTCCTGAGCGGACTCGGTGGGCTCGGCGCCGTCTGGGCGGTCGGCGCTCTCACACGCCACTTCGCTGGTCCGGCCAAGGCCGAACGTGCCGCGCTGCTCTTCGCCCTCAGCCCGGGCAGTTTCGTCTTCAGCCTGATCTACGCCGAGGGCATCGTGATCGTCCTCATCGCCCTGGGCCTGCTCGCATTGCTGGAGCGGCGCTGGTGGCGCGCCGGCGTGCTCGGCGCGCTGGCCAGCGCGACGTCTCCCGTCGGCCTGGCCTTCGCGGCCAGCTGCGCGGCCACCGCGCTGTACCAGATCCTGCGTCGTCGGACCTGGTCCTCCCTGGGCGCCGCCCTGCTCTCCCCGATGGGCTTCGTGCTCTGGACGCTCTACCTGTGGCGCCATACGGGCACGTTCTGGGCCTGGCGCCTGACGGAGCGCTACGGGTGGAACAGCTTTCCGTCGCTGCTCTACCCGCTGCGCGTGCTGGGCAAGTTCCTCACGAACCCGCTGTCGCCGACCATGACCGGCCAGATCCTCTTCTGGGGCACGCTCGTGAGCGCGTATCTCGTCTACCTGATGTTCCGCGAGGCCCAGCCACTGCCCGTAGTCGCCTACGGCCTCGCCGCCGTGGTCCTCTTTGCCACCTCCTCGCCCGTGGGCCTGCGACCCCGATTCATCATGTTGGCCTTTCCCCTGACGATCGCGGCTGCGAGCCGCTTCGAGGGTCGGGCCTATCGCCTCGTGCTCGGCCTGTCGGTGATCGGCCTGGCCCTGATGAGCGTCGAGACGCTCACGTCCTGGGCGGTCTTTCCGTAGGGACCCGAGCCCGGCGCAGGCAGGCGAGCACCTCCTCGTCCGTCGTCTGGGAGAAGTCTCGGTAGTGCTCGCCCACCGCGTAGAAGTCACGCGGCTCCTCGAGCACGACGACGTCGTCAGCGTCGGGCGTCATTTCAGCGGCCAGACCCCGGGGAGCCACCGGCACGGCCAGGACCACGTGCTGAGCACCCCAGGCGCGCGCCACGCGACAGGCCGCGCGCGCCGTCGCGCCCGTCGCCAGACCATCGTCGATGACCAGCGCGGTGCGCCCGGACAGGTTGGGTGCGCCGCGTCCCGACCGATAGAGAGCGGCCCGGCGCTCGAGCTCGGCGCGCTCGGCGCGCTCACTCGCGGCGAGGGCGCTCGAGGAGGTTCCGGTCTGGGCGATCACGTCCTCGCTCAGCAGGCGCACTCCCGCCTCACCGAGCGCGCCGATGGCCAGCTCCGGGCGCTGGGGTGCACTGAGCTTGCGCACGACCAGGACCTCGAGCGGCGCGCCCAGGGCCCGAGCGACGGGCTCGGCCACGGGCAGGCCCCCGCGGGCCAGACCCAACACAACGACGTCAGAACCCTTCCACGCACTCAGGCGACGCGCGAGCTCGCGACCAGCCTGCGCCCGGTCCTCAAAGATCATCTCGCACCCCCGGTGCGACCTTCGAGGCGCGCGAGCCCGGCCCCCGAGGACGGCTACCCCGGCGCGTGGCCCTCACCCGCGGGCCCGGCTCAGGCACCGGGCGACGCCAGGGCGCTCAACACGGCTCCCGCGAGGACGGCCTGGCCCGTCTCGTTCGGATGCAGCGACCCGTCGCTGACGATGCTCTGACCCTGGCCCGCCAGGCTCAGCAGTCGCGCCGCCCAGACGCCCGACGCGCACGCGGCGTACGGGACCCTCGTGGGCCCCGCACGCCACAGGAGCCGGCAGGGGGCCATCCACGCGCTCGACCATCCGGGCGGGCGGGCCGTGGAGCTGACCTGGATGCCGCGAAGCGCACCCGCGGACGTCTTGGACACCGGCCCGCAGCGGAACCAGTCAACGGAGACCGGTGCCGCGGCGAGCAGGATTCGTCCGGGCGCCGCGAGCGCGACCGTGCTGAGCGCAGTCGCGATGGTCTGGTTCATCTCCTGGAGCAGCCCCGCCAGACGCTCGTAGTCGGCCGGGGAGAAGCCCAGGGACTCGCCCCAGCTCGTGCGGGGCACGGCGAAGGTCGCGCTGGCCTGACAGGCCCGTCGCGCGCCGAGGGCTGCCAGCTGCGGGTACGCCACCACCACCACGCGCCCCTGGGGCGACATGCGCGCGAGCACGCTCTCGTAGAGCTTCACCAGGCTCGCCTCGTCGCGAGCCACCAGGGCTGCTCGCTTCAGGTTCACCGCCGCAGAACAGGTGACGACGTTGGCGAGGTGGCTGAGGCGCCAGACGGCGCTGGCGGCGCGTCGCCCCCTCGTCACGATCAGACTGGCGCAAGCGCCCACCACGTCCATGAAGGCCGGCGCGTCGTCCCCGCCAACACTGATCGTCACCAGCGTCGTGGAGGCACCGACCGCGCGCAGCTGGGCGGGCTCGCCCTGGTAGGTGGACTCCAGCGAGCCCACGCTGGCTCCGGAGCACGCCGCGTTCACGAGGCTGGCCAGCCCCAGGCGCGCGGCGACCAGAGTGGGATAGGCCCCGCCGGGCGACATCGAGCGCTGGCAGCCGTCGCGGGCCGAGTCGCCCGGCTCTAAGAGCGTTACACCGGTGCCCGCTATCGGACTCGCGGCGGCGCTGGCGTAGGGCCCGTTGCCCAGTCCGGCGGCGAAGGAGTCGCCGAGGGCGACGTAGGACGCCACGGGTGTGCTCGTCGTGCTGGTCGTGCTCGTGCTCGACGCGCCCGCCGAGGTAGTGGCCAGCCCCACGCAGAGCGAGCCCGCGAGCAGACAACTCGGAAGCAGGCGTCGCAGTTCCATCGGTCACCCCCGGTGTCTCGTCCCCACGGTATCGGGCACGCCCTCGTGGGCATCGCCGCCGCGACGACCAGGACCGACTCGAGCATCGCGCGCTCGCGTTGACCTCGACGCTCCCCGCGAGATCGCCGACCCGCTCGCGAAGAGACGCGGGTCCCCGGTCGGGTCTCTCCGAGCGGCACCGCCAATGACGATCAGGTGACAATTCAGGGCCTGATCGGCCACGATGTGACACCGGTTGGGTAGCGTGGTCGTCTCATGGGTCTTCTCGACCGGCTGGTCCCGTCCGATTTTCTCGCGGAGGTGCATGGCCCACTGCGACGCATGTACCTCACGACGCTGGTCAACACCTTCGGCAACGGCATGGCCTTCGCCATGTTCGTGGTGTACCTGCACAACGTGCGGGGCTTCTCGACCACGTTCTCGACTCTGCTGCTCACTGCCACCGCTGTGGTCGGACTCTCGGTGAGCCCCCTCTGGGGAACGCTGATCGACCGAGTGGGTCCGGGCAGGGTGGGACTGTTCTCCTACGTCGCTTCAGCGATCGGGCTCGCCGCCTGGACAACGGTGCACACCCGGCTCCAGGCCGTCGTGATCGCACTCGTCATCACGATCTTCGAAGGCGCGGGCTGGGGCCCGGGCATGGTCCTGATGACGCGACTGGTCAAGGAGGAGCACCGCCAGCGCGCCTACGGGGTGAACTTCATGTTGGTCAACATGGGCATCGGCCTGGGGCTCCTGGTGTCGGCCTCCATCGTGAGCCTGCAGCACCCGCACAGCTTCACGGTGCTCTACCTGCTCGACGCGATGGTTACCCTCGTGGCGGCCGGCATGTTCGCCACGCTCCTGCCGCACGGCAAACCCGTGCACGAGGCGACGCACGGGTCTACCGCCTCCGAGGGCTGGGGCGTCGTGCTGCGGGACCGACGCCTGCGCCTCTACGTCCTGGCCAGCATGGTGCTGCTCCTGGGCGGCTACGGCTCGGTGGACGCCGGGCTGAGCCTCTTCATCGTGAACAACCTGCACGTCTCGGTGCACGTCATCGGCATCATCTTCTTCTTCAACACGCTCACGATCGTCGTGGCCCAGCTCTGGGTGCTCAATCGCATCGAGGGCGTGAGCCGCACGCGCACCATGGCGCTGGTGAGCGTGCTGTGGTTCCTCTTCTGGGCCGGTCTCGAGATGTCTCTGGGACTGCCCATCGTGGCCGTCGTGATCGTGCTCTGCGCGACCCAAATCGTCTTCGCCATCGGCGAGACGATGCTGCAGCCCTCCGGAATGGCCATCATCAACCACATCGCGCCCGAACACCTGCGCGGGCGTTACAACGCCGCGGCCGGCGCGTCCTGGGGCGTCTCGAACACGCTGGCGCCCGCGATCACGGGGCTGTACTACGCCCTGCACCTGGGCGACTGGTGGCCGATCGGCACCGGGGTCACGGTTCTCGTGGGCGGCGCGCTGATGCTGCGACTGCACGCGGGACTGAGCCCGGAAGAAGACGGCGTCGCACCCGTGGCGCCCTAGGCCCTCAAGTCCGCCGCGATCTGGCGTCGGGCATCCTCGTCGAGTGGGTAGGGCAGGTACAGGCTGAAACGGTCAACCAGGTCGCCCAGCCGGGAACGGACCCGGGCCGCGACCTCGTCGAGCGGGGCCACGACCGCGAAGGCGTCTAGGACCTCGTCATCGATGCGCTCGCCCATCGCCGCCCACTCGCCGCGGCGCGACAACTCGTTCAGCTCATCCTGCAGCGCACCCCAGCCGTGGCGCTCGAGGACCGGTCGGTACGCCGGCGTGGAGCCGTAGAAGGCGATCTGCTCGCGTACCGCACGTCGAGCCGTCTCCATGGAGGCCTCCTCGCGGCCCGTCACCACGAGACCGGACAGGGACACCTGGGCGTCACGTCGGACGCGACCGGAGACGCCCAGGCCGCGCTCGAGCGCGGGCAGGCTCACCTCGCGCAGGTAGCGCTCGGTGGTGAACGGGTGCACGAGCAGCCCGTCGCCCACCTCGCCGGCGACTTCGGTCATGCGCTCGCCCACCGCGGCGATCAGCACCTTCGGCGCCCCGTAGGGATTCGGCCCCGGGTTGAAGAATGGTGTCATCAGAGTGTGGCGATAGAACTCGCCTCGAAAGGCGAGGGTCTCACCCTGGTGCCAGCTGGCCCAGATCGCGCGCAGGGCCAGCACGTACTCGCGCATGCGCGCCGCGGGCTGGGACCACGGCATCGAGTAGCGCTTCTCGATGTGGGGCTTGATCTGCGAGCCCAAGCCAAGAAGGAGTCGGCCCTTCGAGAGCAGCTGCAGGTCATTGGCCGCGGTGGCCGTCGTCATGGGCGAGCGGCCGAAGGCCACGACGATGCCCGTTCCCAGCTCGATGCTCTGCGTAGCGGTGGCCGCCACCGCGAGGGAAAGGAACGGGTCGTGACCGGCCTCGGCGGCCCAGAGCCCGTCGTAGCCCTCGGCCTCGGCCGCCACCGCTCGCTGGGCGATCTCCTCTAGCGGCCCGTCCAGTTCCCGATCGATGTGCACGAGGACCTCCTGACGCCAGAAACCTATCGGCTCGCCGGCGCGCCGAGGGCGACCAGCATGAGCCACACGTCCTTGAGCTGCATCGCGATCTCCTCATCTGAGCCCCAGACGCGCCAGAGCTCGGGATGGAGTCGGGCCTCGAGCGCCGCCGCCTCGAGCAGCGAGGCCAGCGCACCGGCGATATCGTCGGCCGGCACACCGACGACGGTCTCGTCCGAGCTGTCGCCAAAGGAGACACTCATGCGCTCGTGCGCGCCCTGGTTCTGGCGCAAGCGCGAGGAGCCGAAGCGCGGGCACGCGCCGTTGAGGTGGTGTGCCAGATTGAGGCCCCCGTAGCGAGGCCGCTCGCCCGCCTCGACACCCCGAGGCTGATAGGCGCCCGCGAGCACCCGGGAACCACGCGTGCGAAGGGCGCGTCGATGACCCGTTCGACGCTCGCGGCAGATGCGCTCTAGCCTCGACGGAGCCCTCGATCGCGTCGTGCCCTGTCGGCATACATCCCCCAGCCTCTAAAGTGGCCAGACGGCACCCGCGCCAGCATCGACCGCCGTGGGTTCGAGCCAAAGGAAGAGATGAGCGAGCGGACGCGTGGCAGGCAGAAGGAGTCATCCTCATCCGGCGTAGATCTCGCGTCGGAGCTGAGTGAGGGCGATGGACGCCGACTTCTCGAGTTCTACCGGCGCATGCTGGTCATCCGGCGCTTCGAGGAGCGAGCGGCGCGCAGCTACACCCAGGCCCTGATCGGCGGATACTGCCACCTCAACCTCGGTGAGGAGGCCGCGGTGGTGGGCCTGGTGACGGCGCTCGAGGACCGCGACTATCTCTTCACCAACTACCGCGAGCACGGTTACGCGCTGGAGCGGGGCATCTCCCCGGAGCGCGTCATGGCCGAGCTCTACGGGCGCGTCGACGGCGTCTCCAAGGGCTGGGGCGGCTCGATGCACCTGTTCGACCTCGATCACCGCCTCGTCGGGGGCTACGGCATCGTCGGCGGCCAGCTCCCCCTCGCCACCGGGGCCGGCCTGGCGATCTCCTACCGCGCCAGCGACGAGGTCGTCATGTGCACGATGGGCGATGGCACGACCAACATCGGAGCCTTCCACGAGTCTCTCAACCTGGCCGCCTTGTGGCACTTGCCCGTGGTCTACGTGATCATCAACAACCAGCTCGGCATGGGCACGACCGTGGAGCGCTCCTCGGCCGAACCCGAGCTCGCCCGCCGAGCGGCCAGCTACCGGATGGCCTCGGCGCGCGTGGACGGTCTCGATCCGCTCGCCACCTACGCCGCGGCTCGCAACGCCGTGGCCGCGGCCCGAGCCGGCGAGCCCTTCCTGCTCGAGGTCGTGAGCGAGCGGCTGCGCGGACACTCGGTCGTCGATCCGGCCAAGTACCGCTCGGCCGCGGAGGTGCAGGCACTCAGCGATCACGACCCCGTACGCCTCGTGGGGGCTCGCCTGATGCTCGAGGGCCTCCTCGACGCGGACGCACTGGCCGTGCTGGACGAGGAGGCCAAGGCGATCGCCGAGCACGCCGCGGCCTTCGCCGAGGCGAGCCCGCACCCGGATCCGGCCACTCTCTTCGACTACAACTACGCCACCCCGGTGGCCAACGACCTGCGTCGTCTGCCCGGCGAGGCGCTCTTTGCGGCGCGTGCTCGTCCCACGGAGGTGGTGTGATGGCGCTCATGACCTTCCGACAGGCCCTGCACGACACGCTGCGTGAGGAGATGCTGCGTGACGAGAGCGTCCTGCTGCTCGGCGAGGAGATCGGCGTCTTCGAGGGCTCCTACAAGATCACCGCGGGCCTGCTCGCGGAGTTCGGCGAGCGGCGCGTGCGCGACACGCCGATCGCCGAGGAGGGCTTCACCGGCGCCGCCATCGGGGCGGCCATGCTGGGCCTGCGTCCCGTGGTCGAGATCATGACGATCAACTTCTCACTCTTGGCGCTCGACCAAATCGTCAATCACGCCGCGAAGATCTACGGCATGTTCGGCGGCCAGGCGCGCGTGCCCCTGGTCATCCGCACCCCGGGCGGGGGCGGCCAACAGCTCGGTGCAACCCACTCGCAGAACGTTGAGCTCTACTACGCCTTCGTGCCGGGCATGAAGGTCGTGGCCCCCTCCACACCCGCAGACGCCAAAGCACTGCTGCTCGCGGCGATTCGCGACGACGACCCGGTGCTCTTCCTCGAGAACCTGACCCTCTACAACACCAAGGGCGAGGTGCCCGAAGCCAGCGTCCCCGCCGAGATCGGCCGGGCCGCCATCACACGTCCCGGCCGCGACCTCACGCTCATCGGCTACTCACGAACCGCCTGGGTAGCCAGTCAGGTCGCCGAGGAGCTCGCCGAGACCGAAGGACTAGAGATCGAGGTGATCGACCTGCGCAGTCTGCGCCCCCTCGACCGCGCCACGCTCGTCGAGTCGGTGAAGCGCACGAGCTGCGCGGTCGTGCTCGAGGACGACTGGCTCACCTACGGCATCGGCGCCGAGGTCGCGGCCAGCATCTCCGACGGAGCCTTCGACTACCTGGACGCGCCAGTGCGGCGCGTGGCCATGGCCGAGGTTCCCCTGCCCTACTCGAAGGTCCTGGAGACCGCCGCGCTGCCCTCGCACGAGGACGTCATCAACGCCATCTACCAGACCCTGGACGCCGTCGGACGCCGTCGGCCGGGCGCACGGAGGTAACCCGATGATCGAGATCACCATGCCCCGACTCTCCGACACCATGGAGGAGGGCTCCATCGCGGTCTGGCGCAAGCAACCCGGCGATCACGTCGAGCCGGGTGACATCATCGTCGAGATCGAGACCGACAAGGCCACGATGGAGTACGAGGCCTACGACGCGGGCACCCTCGCGGCGGTGCTCGTGCGCGAGGGCGAGACCGTCGCGATCGGAACCCCGATCGCCCTGCTCGACGATGGACGCACCAGTGCGCTAGCGCCGGCCGCGAGCGCCGTGCCGACACCCGCCAGCGAGCCCGACGTGGGCACGGCGACGGTAGCGGTGGCGACGGTGCCCTCGACGCCGGCGCCGGTCTCGCCCCGCGCGCCCGCCGTGGCGGACACGGACTTTCACGCCCGCACGGCCTCGCCGCTCGTACGCCGGCTCGCTCGAGAGCACCACCTCGACCTGCGTGCGGTGACCGGCACCGGACCCGGGGGCCGAATCATTCGCAGCGACATCGAAGAGCTCCTGGCCGCCAGCGCCACCACCGCCTCGGTGGCCACGGCGAGCGCCCCGCCCGAGATGCGCCGCCCGTCAGCGCAGGTGACCTCGGCGGAGCAGAAGCGTGGATCGCGCCCCGTGCCCATGAGCAATCCTCGTCGCGTCATCGCCCGTCGCCTCGGTGAGAGCGCGCGCACCATCCCGCATTTCTTCGTCACCTCCGTGGCGGACGTGGAGGACCTCGTGCGCTTGCGCACCGAGATGAACGAGCACCTCGTCACGACCGGCCAGCCGAAGATCAGTTTCAATGACCTCGTCATTCGCGCGGTCGCCCTGACGCTGCGAGCTCACCCTCAGGTCAACGCGTCCTACGTCGACGATGACAGTCCCACCATGCTCATCCACGACCGCATCAACATCGGCATGGCCGTCGCCTCCGACAATGGCCTGGTCGTGCCAGTCATCGAGGACGCCGATCAGATGTCCCTGGTCCAGATCTCGGCCCGCGCCCGCGAGCTGGCGGGCCTCGCCGACGCCAAGCGCCTGACCATCGACCACATGTCGGGCGGAACATTCACCATCTCCAACCTCGGAATGTTCGGCGTCGAGCAGTTCACCGCGATCATCAACCCTCCCGAAGGCGCGATTCTCGCCGTCGGCTCCACCGCCCGCGAGCCCGTCGGCGTCGGCGATGACGTCGTGCTCCATCATCGCATGCGATTCACGATGTCCTCCGATCACCGCATCATCGACGGAGCGCTCGCCGCTCAGTTCCTCCAGACCTTGGGCGAGATCCTCGAGCACCCCTACTCCCTCGTCCTGTAGCGCCCGGCGCTCAGGACTGCGACGCACGCCCCTCGGCGTCGTAAGCCGGACCGAGATCACGTCCCTCCTGCACTGAGCCCAGGGCCCGCCGGGCCCGAGAAGATTGAATGGCCGTTCTCCAGCGCCGAGAAGGAACGGCCTGCGGCGGTGCTCGCTCGAGCACACGTCGCGGCCCCACTGGTTAACGTGGGCCCGCGGAGCGTGAGGAGTTCCTCGACGGGCGTCCATGGCCGAGCCAGAGCGCCAAGCGCGGCTGTCTCTCCTCAGTTCGAACTGCGGGTGACGATCAGGCTCACCAGAATCGTCGGATCCTCTCTTGATGGGCACTGTTGCGCGTCGTCTCAGGTGGGACGCAACGCAGGAACCCGGCCCTGCCGAGGAAGCGCGCATACTCCCAGGGCGGAGTGTTCCCCGCGACGTGAAATCTTAAGGTTGCCCAGTACTGTCGGCATGATGCCACCGGTTACTCATCGCACCCTCGGCAAGAGCCTGATCGTTGCTGCCGCCACCTTCACTCTCGCGCTAAGTGCCGTGGCTAGCACTTCAGCCGCCGCGACCAGATCAACGTTGCCAACGATGATCAGAGCGACGATGCTCACTGACCCAACCGGAGCCTCATACCCGACACCACTTCCTTACGGAACCCCCGTCACTCGAGAGAAGAGCCGGATGGTGACCCCCGCCACTTTTGTCGAGAACGTGGGCTGGGCCGTCGAGTGGGATGGACCCGCAGGCAACATCGGGCAGTACCCGATTCGTAGGAACGATCACGGCACCAGATGGAAGATTGCGGGCCCCTATCTCGCCATCACAGGTGCCGCGGGCGCGAATGTCAACTCGATCACGGTGTTCACCTCTCGCATCGTGATCGCCTATTCCAAGGGCGCGAATGTCCTTGACGTGACGTGGGATGCTGGGCGACATTGGTTCAAGGCCTGGATGCCCGGCAACATCATCTCGGTCAGCTCACCGTCAACGCCGAATGGGAGTTCGGGAACGAGAGGATCGCCCGCGTCAATGTGGGTTCACGTTCGCTCTCTTGGTCACCCAACGTCCGTGTACTACTACAGCTCACACACGAGCGGACGAATTTGGCGACTAGACAGAGCGAGGCACTAGGAGTCTCTCTTGAACAGAGAAGCACCGGTGCCCATCTGCTTCAAAGGCCCGACGGCGTTACGTATGTAGACCAATCATTCTGCGCCCTGCGCGTCCATTCGGCTGCTGTATTGGCATTCGGGCCACGGAGATCGGCGAGAACGGGAACCGGCATCTCTCGAGCAACGTCCGGAAGGACAGACGGGCGGGAAGTTCGTGGTGAGACACCTACGTCCTTCAGCCGCCCGCGCAGTTGCCCCACGCCAACGTGTTGCCCCAACGTAGCTTTCGGGAAGGGCCATTGACCATCCTGAACCATCGCGTGTCCGCTTCGTCCGAGTAGCCGCAAAATGAGATCGTCGAGCAACGGCGGGAGCTGACGCGGCGTCGAGCCGAAGCTTGATCAGTTTCGATCAGGCTTGACTGCCATTGGTCGAGGCGTGATGAGGAAGAGCGCTAGCGGGGCGCACGCCTCAGAGGAAGTGACCGACGCTCACGAATCGATGAGGCACAACAACCAACGCCGCCAGCGTCGCCTCGGCAAACTCACGCCGGTCGAGTTCGAGCTGGCGTTCGCCGCCAATCACGCAGCATGATGTTCACAACCGATGTCAGGGGAACTGGGGGCAGACCCGTTCGGCAGTACCGCTCGGGGAGAGGACCACCTCGATAGAGATATTGATCTCGTGGTTGACCTCGCAAGCGACGTCGGTATCTTCAGGACTGTGGAGTTCGCACAACGTGCGCCCGATCAATTGAAGGCCCCCGTCGACGTCGTGCCCTACCGAAACCTCAAGGAACGCATACGCCGCGAAGTGGATGCGGACGCGATAGCCCTGTGACTTGCCCCACACTTGGCCGCTTTGACGACATTCTGGCCGCGGACGTTGCCATCGATTCACCCCCGAGCTCAGACTCCCAACCCTTATCAACGGGTGTGGCACCAAAGAGAAGTGCCTCCCTCGCGGACTAACCCAAGGGAGGCACTCCTGATTCCCAGTTTCGCCAGAAGACCCAGACTTCAATCCACCGGCAGGAGATACTGCGAAGGAGACACTATAAGAGTCCCATTTTTTACGAGCAGCCGGACGTTGCCCCACAACTGGAGCAGACGTAGCACGACCCGGCGCGCTGCATCACGTTGCCACACTGGTAGCACATAGGCGCGTCACGGTTCTCGGACCGCGCCGACTCCCTTACCGGTGCCGGTGCCGGTGCCGGCGTCTGGTCGTGCAGAGTCGGCTGGATGCTCACCCCCAGGCTCGGCGTGGCCTGCTCAACCACTTCGGGCAGCGTGGGCTGAATGCGCTCGCTCGTCGAGAGCACGCCCAACTCCTCGCGCTCTTCCTGGCTCAAGTAGTCGAGCGCCATACGGCGGAAGATGTAGTCCACGAGCGAGGTCGCGATGCGCAGGTCCGCGTCGTCAGTCATTCCCGAGGGCTCGAACTTCATGTTCACGTACTTACGCACGTAGGTGGCCAGCGGCACGCCGTGCTGCAGGCCCAGGCTGATCGAGATCGAGAAGGCGTCCATGATCCCCGCCAAAGTCGAGCCCTGCTTGGAGACCTTGATGAAGACCTCGCCTGGACGGCCGTCCTCGTACTCGCCGACGGTGACGTAACCCTCGCAGTCCGCCACGCGGAAGGCGAAGGTTGTCGAGACCCGACGCCGCGGCAGGCGCTCGCGCACCGCGCCGACCAGCACGTGGCTCGTCGAGGTCTTGGCCAACTCCAGAGCCGCCTCGAGCTTGGCAATCTTGGCGTGCAACTCCGCACTCTCGGCGTCCGCGGCCAGCCCGGACGGCGCCGCCGCGCTCTCCTTCTTGGCCGTCGACAGCGGCTGGCCAACCTTGCAGTTATCCCGATAGATCGCCACTGCCTTGACCCCGAGGCGCCAGGCCTCCATGTGCAGCTTCTCAACCTCATCGACGGTGGCCTCTTCGGGCATGTTCACCGTCTTGGAGATCGCCCCGGAGATGAAGGGCTGCACCGCGCCCATCATCTTCACGTGACCGAGGTAGTGGATCACGTTGTCGCCCATCGAGCAGGCGAACACCGGCAGGTGCTCAGACTTAAGCCCCGGCGCGCCAACGATCGTCTTGTGCTCGTCAATGTAGGCGTCAATGGCTGCGACCTCGGACTCGGCGTAGCCGAGCGCCCGCAGGGCCCGCGGCACGGTCTGGTTCACGATCGACATCGAGCCACCGCCGACGAGCTTCTTAAACTTCACGAGACCCAGATCCGGCTCGATGCCCGTGGTGTCACAGTCCATCAGCAGGCCGATCGTGCCGGTCGGGGCGAGCACCGAGGCCTGCGCGTTGCGCACGCCGTGACGCGCACCGAGGTCCACCGCCTCCTCCCAGGCCTGCTGGGCCGCGCGCAGCACCTCGCTCGGCGCGAGGTTCTCGTCCACCTGATAGGCGGCGTCGCGATGCATGCGCAGCACGTTCAGCATCGGCACCGCGTTCTCGGCGTAGCCCTCGTGCGGGCCCATGCGCCCGGAGATGCGCGCACTCGTGACGTAGGCGTGCCCCGTCATCAAAGCGGTGATCGCCGCCGCCCACGCGCGGCCGGCGTCAGAGTCGTACGCCATGCCCGAGGCCATCAGCAGCGCGCCGAGGTTGGCGTAGCCCAGACCGAGCTGGCGGAACTTGCGCGAGTTCTCCCCGATCTTCTCCGTCGGGTAGTCAGCGTCGCCGACCAGGATCTCCTGGGCCGTGAAGACAACCTCAATGGCGGCCTTGAAGGACTCGACGTTGAAGTGCCCGTCCTCGTTGAGGAACTTCATCAAGTTCAAACTGGCCAGGTTGCAGGCCGAGTTGTCGATGTGCATGTACTCCGAACAGGGATTCGAGCCATTGATGCGCCCGGTCACCGCGGAGGTGTGCCACTTGTTGATCGTCGAGTCGAACTGCAGGCCCGGATCCGCACACTCCCAGGCGGCTCGCGCGATCTGGTGCCAGATGTCCCGGGCCTTGACCGTGGAGATCACTGAGCCGTCACCACGCGCGGTCAAGTTCCAGTCGGCGTCCTCGAGCACCGCGTGCATGAACTCATCCGAGACGCGCACCGAGTTGTTGGCGTTCTGGTACTGGATCGAGTGGATGTCCTTGCCGTCCAAGTCCATGTCAAAGCCTGCGTCGCGCAGCACGCGGGCCTTCTTCTCCTCGTTGGCCTTGCACCAGATGAACTCCTCCAGGTCCGGGTGGTCCACGTCGAGGATGACCATCTTGGCCGCGCGCCGGGTCTTGCCACCGGACTTAATGGTCCCCGCCGAGGCGTCCGCGCCGCGCATGAAGGAGACCGGGCCGCTCGCCGTGCCGCCGCCCTCGAGGGGCTCGGCACTGGAGCGGATCCGCGAGAGGTTCACGCCGGCCCCGGAGCCGCCCTTGAAGATGATCCCCTCCTCCGTGTACCAGTTGAGGATCGAGCGCATCGAGTCGTTCACCGCGAGGATGAAGCAAGCGCTGGCCTGCTGGGGCACGCCCGGGACCCCGATGTTGAACCACACGGGAGAGTTGAACGCCGCCTTCTGAGTGACCAGGAGGTGCTTGAGCTCGGCTCGGAAGGTCTCGGCCTCCTCGTCGTCGACGAAGTAGTCACGCGCCTGGCCCCAGGCGGTGATCGTGTCCACGATACGGTCCACGACCTGCTTGAGGCTCGACTCGCGCTCGGGGCTACCCAGTGGGCCGCGAAAGTACTTCTGGGCCAGAATGTTGGTCGCGTTCACCGACCAGTCAGCCGGCACCTCGACGTTCAGCTGCTCGAAGGCCACCGAGCCGTCGCGGAAGTTGCTAATGCGCGCGTCGCGCCGATCCCAGATCACCTCGTCGTACGGATGACGATCCTCACTCGTGAAGAACCGACGCAGTCCAATGCCCAAGCGCTGCGGAGCGATAGCCATTTCCCTCTTCTCCTTCTCCCATGCCGACACAACGTTCGCCTCCACAACCCGGGGAGCGGCGATCAGCCCTGATCGCCCCCACAACCACAATATGTAGTGGTTGAGCGACTCCCAGTCGCAAGATGCTGTGTCATTACACCACTGTAATTACACGGCGTCAACTCCCATTTTCACAATTTCTGCCGGCGGCACGACCCGTCCGGAGACCCTGGTCACGGGCGGGCGGGGTGCCTGGATAGCCTCAGCCCATGGTTCTGGTCCTGGCCCTGGACGCCGGCACCACGGGGGTGCGCGCGCTCAGCTTTGACGCGAGGACCCGGGTCGTGGACGTCGCCTACCGCGAGCTGAGCCAGCACTTCCCCGCCCCGGGACTGGTCGAGCAGGACGCCGACGAGATCGCCCGCCTGAGCCGTGAGGTCCTCGTCGAGGTCGCTGTCGCCGCGCACTCGCGCGGCGACACGATCCTCGCGCTGGGCCTGAGCAACCAGCGCGAGACCGTCGTGGCCTTCGACCTCGCGGCGCCGCAGGCCCGGCACCGGGCCCTGGTCTGGCAGGACCGGCGCGGCGAGGCGCGCTGCGTCGAGTTGGACCAGTCCGGACACACCGAGGCGGTGCGCCAGACGACGGGTCTGGTGATCGACCCGTACTTCTCGGCCACCAAGATGGCCTGGCTGCTCGAGCACGGCACACTGGATTCGGCCGCGGTGCCGGCGCTGGGCACCGTGGACACCTGGCTGACCTGGTGGCTGAGCGGGGGGCCCGAGGACGGCGTCTACGTCGCCGAGGTCTCCAACGCCTCGCGCACATCACTCATGGACCTGTCCGAGCGGCGCTGGTCGGCAGAGCTCTGCGAGCTCTTCGGAGTCGAACGGGGCCTGCTCGCGCCCATCGTGGCCTCGGCCGGCGAGCGCGCACGCGTCAGCGCCAGCGTCTGTGCCGAGCTCGCGGGCGTGCCGATCACCGGGGTGCTGGGAGACCAGCAGGCCGCTCTCTTCGGCCAGGCCTGCTTCGAGCCCGGCATGATCAAGGCCACCTACGGCACCGGAGCCTTCGTACTCGCCCACGCCGGCTTTCGGGCTCCGCCCGTGGCCCCCGGGCTGCTCTCCACCCTGGCCTGGGACGACGGACGCGAGGTGGCCTACGCCTACGAGGGCTCGTCCTTTGTCGCCGGTGCCGCGGTGCAGTGGCTGCGCGACGAGTGGGGCCTCATTGAGCACGCCCGTGACCTGGAGCCCCTGGCCCTCAGCGTGCCCGACAGCGCCGGGGTCTGCGTCGTACCCGCCTTCGTGGGCCTGGGCTCGCCGTTCTGGCGCGCCGAGGCGCGCGGGGCCATCACCGGTCTGAGCGGCGCGGTCACCCGAGCCCACCTGGCGCGCGCACTCGTCGAGGCCCTCGCCTACCAGGTACGCGCCATCACCGACGCCTTCGCGAACGCCGGCCTTGGCGTGGGCGAGCTGCGAGCCGACGGTGGCGCGGCGGCCATGGACTTGCTCCTGCAGACCCAGGCCACCGCCTCGCGCCTGAGGGTGGCGCGCAGTGCGCACCTGGAGGCCACGGCGCGCGGCGCGGCCTGTCTGGCGGGCGAGGCCATTGGACTGTGGCGTCGGGCGGATCTCGCCGCGACCTGGGAGGCGACCGCGCGATTCTCCCCCGAGGACCCACTTTTCGCGGACCTGGGCTACGACGCCTGGCTGCGCGCGGCCGCGCGAGCGTGAGAGTACCCTCAGCGCGGGGGTGAAGATGATCACGTACGAGACGAGCATCCTTCGCGAGGGCCTCGGCTTTGGCGAGTCGCCACGCTGGCGACAGGGCCGACTCTGGTATTCGGACTTCTACCGCCGGGCCATCTACTCGATGGACGCAGCCGGACTCGAGGAGCGTCTCGAACATGAGGTGCCCGGCCAGCCCTCGGGCCTCGCCTGGACGCCCTCGGGCGAGCTGTGGTGCGTGTCGATGACCGATCAGCGCGTGGTGCGTGCGAGCAGCGGCGCGACGGTCGTCGATCTCAGCGAGCACTGCGGCTTCTGGGCCAACGAGATGATCACGGGGGCGTCGGGGGTGGCCTACGTGGGCAGCTTCGGCTTCGACCTGGATCTGATGCTGCGCGAGCACGGCGTCGAGGCGTTGATGGTCGCCCCGGCGCCCACGACCAATCTCGTCGTCGTGAGCCCGAGCGGCGAGGTCCTCCAGGTCGTTCCCGACATGAGCTTTCCCAACGGCACCGTGATCAGCGATGACGGGATGACACTGATCGTCGGTGAGACCCTGGCCTTTCGCCTCAGCGCCTTCGACGTCGCGGCCGACGGGACGCTGTCGAATCGGCGAGTCTGGGCCCAGCTCGACTTCGTGGCCACGGACGGAATGTGTCTCGACGCCGAAGGCCAGATATGGGTCGCGAACGCCTTGGCCAACGAATGCCTGCGCGTTCGCGAAGGCGGCGAGGTGACCGCGCGCACCAGCACCTCACTGCACGCCTTCGCCTGCATGCTCGGTGGCGCAGATCGCTCAACGCTCTACGTCATGAGCGCCCCGACGAGTGATCGCTTCGTCATCGCCGACCAGCTCGCGGGCCGCATCGAGGCGGCCACGGTGGACGTGCCCGGCGCGGGCCGGCCCTAGCGAGGGCGGGTCTGGTCGCCCGACACCGGTTTCGAGCGACTGAGTCTCCCAGCGCCGGCCTCAGCGCCGCGCCTGGATCACCTTCTTGAGAGAACGCACCGCCTGCTGAGTACGCATCTCGTTCTCGATCAGCGCGAAGCGCACGTGACCGTCGCCACCTTCACCAAAGCCGACCCCCGGGCTGGTGGCCACGTCGGCCTCTTCGATCAAGTGACGTGCGAAACCCAAGGAGCCCATCTCGCGATACGCCTCGGGGATGGGTGCCCACACGAACATTGATCCGCGCGGAGCCGCGACGGGCCAGCCGATGCGCTCGAGCCCATCGATGAGCGCGTCGCGGCGCGACTGGTAGATGACGCGCAGCTGATCGGGATAGTCGCTCGCCTCGTTCATGGCCACGATGGCCGCGATCTGCACCGGCTGGAACGTGCCGTAGTCGAGGTAGCTCTTGAGCTTGGTCAACGCGGCCACGACCTCGGCGTTGCCGACGAGGAAGCCCACGCGCCAGCCGGCCATCGAGAATGACTTGGTGAGCGTGTACAGCTCCACCGCGCACTCCTTGGCTCGGGGCACCTGGAGGATCGAAGGCGGCCGGTAGCCGTCAAATCCCAGGTCCGCGTAGGCGAAGTCGTGACAGACGATCACCTCATGCTCGAGGGCGAAGTGCACCAGGCGCTCCATGAACGCGTAGTCCACGCAGGCGCTCGTCGGATTGTGCGGGAACGAGCAGATGATCACGCGCGGCTTCACCTCAGCCCGCTCCCAGGCGTCGAGCAGACCGGCGAAGAACGCCTCGCCCGGGTCGAGGTCGTTCGTGGCCGGGTCGTGCATCGGCACGGTGATCACGCGCGCGCCGGCAAAGCCCGGACCCGCGAGGTGGATCGGATAGCTCGGGCTGGGCACGATGGCACTGTCGCCCGGGCCCAACAGCACCCACATCAAGTGGGTGAGACCCTCCTTGGCCCCGATCGTGGTGACGACCTCGGTGTCCGGGTCCAGCTCGACGTCGAAGAGGGCCTTGTAGCGCCGGGCCATGGCCAGGCGCAGGTTCGGGATCCCGCGGCTCGCGCTGTAGCGGTGGTTGCGCGGGTTGTGGGCGGCCTCGGCCAGCTTCTCGACGGCCACGTCGGGGCTGGGCAGGTCAGGGTTGCCGAAGCCGAAGTCCACCACGTCGCGCCCCGCGGCGCGAGCCTCGGCCTTCAGTGAGTTGATCGTCGCGAAGACGTAGGGCGGCAGGCCAGTGATGCGTCGGAACTCCATCGGAGAACGATACACGCTCGTACCCAGCGGGCCCCTCAGCGCCCTGCTCGCCACGCACCCAGCGCGGCCACGCTCGCGTGCGGGCTCAGGACCGCCCACGTGGCCCCGGCACTCTCGAGTCGGTCCAGGGTCAGTTCGAGATGAGCCGGCACGGGCCCCGCCCAGCTCACCGGTCCCTCGGCGCGCGCGGCGGCGACCTGCTCGGGCGTTGCGTTCCAGAGATTGAGCGTGGCACCGACGCGGCGCGCCAGCTCGTTGGTCGCGGGCGAGCCCGCACCTACCCACACCGGCATCTCGGGCCCCAGCACTCGCGCGACGTGTCCCAGCTCCTCGCGGCGCTGGGACGCCGAGGCCACCCCGAGGCCGTAGGCCTCGTTCTCCGCGGCCGACAGACGGTCCCCCGTGCCCAGCGCCGCGACGACCCGGCCAGGGCCGAGCGCCTCGAGGGTGCGCAAGCTCTCGATCAGGGTCGTCGACGGCAGCAGCCCGATGCGCGCCACGAGAGGCCCGACCGTGAGTGACTCGTGGCGCGCGAGGACGGCGGCGAGCACCGGGAAGGGGGCGAGGGCCGGACGGGCCGGCGAGCCCATCGGCCAGAGGTGGTCGTAGGCGAAGACACCGTCCAGGCCCGCCTCGGCGGCCTGGGCGGCCACCTCGAAGGCGTGCCGGGCCCCCACCTCGAAGGTGGGCAGGAGGATGCCGATCCTCACGCGCCTCTCCGACTCGCGCGGCGCACCCGTGCGCCGGCACTCACTGGGACTCGACGCGGGCCTTCAAGGCGTCGAGCGCGTCGCTCTGGATCCGCTGGGCCGCCCGCGAGCGGATGAACGGTGGTATCGGCACGCGCAAATCCACCGCGAGGTCGTAGGTCACGCGCGTCTGGCCCCCGAGATCCTCGAAGCGGTAGCGCCCGTCGAGAGCCTTCGTGACGTCCCCGCTGGACTGACTCCAGGCCAACTGGTCGGGCGCGCGCGCGTAGTCGTAGCGGAGTCGGTACGTCGTCGAGTGCCCGAAGGCCGCCGCCCGGAACTCGACCTCGAGGGCTCGCCCGGCGCTGTCGCGCTCCAGGACGCTCACACGCTTGACCTCCGGAGCCCACGACGGGTACGCCTCGAAGTCGGTCACGATGCGGTAGACGAGATCCGTCGGCGCGTCGATCGTGATCGCCTGGCTCGCTCGCTGCACCGTGGACCTCCTCTGACCAGGCTAGGCCGAAGCGCCGCCGTAGCCGTCAAAGGGCGCCAGCGCCTCGCTCAGGCGCTTCGCCAGCACGTCCCAGTCGAATCGCTGCATCGCCAGGCTCCGCCCGGCCCGGCCCATCGCCTCGCGTGTCTCGGGCTCGCCCACGAGGTCCGCGATGGCGTGTGCGAGGTCCCCCGGCTGGCGCGGACGCGCCAGCACGATCCCGCTGAGCCCGTCCTCCACGGCCTCGTGGCTGCCCCCGGAGCGGCCCGCAATGGCCGGCACGCCGCAGGCGGCCGCCTCCACGAAGACGATGCCGAAGCCCTCCTGTTCCAGGCCGAGCCAGCGGCTGCGACAGTCCATGACCATCAGGTCGCTCGCCCCGAGCCAGCCGGCCAGATCCTCATCGGGGACCCGACCCAGGAAGTGCGTCGGCGCGCCGAGGCGCCGCGCCAGGGACTCGAGGCGACGGCGGTCGCGCCCGGAGCCGCCGATCATCACGCGCAGCGACGGCAGAGTCCCGACCAGCTGCGCGCTAGCGCGTATCAGCGTGTCCATACCCTTTCGTGGCACGAGGCGCGAGTACGAGGCAATCACCACGTCGTCGTCGCCCAGTGCGTAGCGCTCGCGGGTCGCGCGTCGCTCCTCAGCGCTCGCCGGGCGAAAGGTCGCGCAGTCCACACCAGGGGGGACTTGGACGACCGGAGGCATCGCCTCGGCGGCGCAGCGTCGAGCCTCGGCCTCCACGTAGCGCCCGGCCGCCACCGCCACCCGGGCCCCGCGCAGCACCCGGCGCAGCGAGGACGCCACCACGGGAAGGCGCGCCGGGATGCTCACCTCGGCGCCGTGCAGGATCACGCCGTAGGGCCGCGACAGGTGCGGGCCCAACAGGCCCAGGGGCCAGGCCGGGTCGAGGAGCACCAGATCGGGTTGGTGACGCTCGATGGCCGCTTCAATGACCCGCAGGTTCCGCGGAGTCGGCAGGAAGAGGGTTGCCGAGGAGACTCGTTCGACCACGAGATCGGTTCTCGCATCGTAGGTCGTCGCATCCGGGTGCGACGACGCGGTCAGCACCACCGCACGACCAGGCTCCAGACGACGCCAGAGCTGCTCCAGGTAGACCTGGATTCCCCCGGTCTTGGGGGGAAAGTCATTCGTCACAAGCAGGTGGCGTGCCATTGCCACCACGCTAACGGCCTAGTTCGGACGAACCGTTTCGTCGCGCACGAAGCGCAGGTGCGGGATCAGGCCCTCGGCGGCGAAGAGTTCGGCCGCATCGACGTCGCTCGACGTCAACTCGAGGTGATCCGGCTGCGCACCGAGCACGTGGCTGACCAGACAGTCGGTGCAGTCGGGAGTCGCGCGCCGCACGCAATCCTGGCAGCTGATGGACAGTTCGATGTGTCGAGCCATGTCACCCCTTGGTCCGACCCATCGTGCCAGTCGGGTGTGACATCAGTCCTCGAGCTGACGGGCCACTTCGTCGAGCACCTGCGACAGCGAAAACACCGAGCCCTCCCCAACCACACATGTTGCCAGGGGATCCACGAGCACGAAGTAGGGAGCAGAGAGGATCTGCAGATCTCGCCAGAGTTCGGGCGACACCACCACGGATGTTGCGGCGAGAGCCCAGGCAGGGTCCTCGCGCTCGGCGACCACGTGCACGTCGAGTCCCAGAATCGTCGGGCTCGAGTCCAGGAACTCGCGACAGCCATCGCAGCCCGGTTTGACCGCGATGACCACACTCGGGCGCGAGAAGCGAACCTGCACGGACCGGCCTCTCGCGTCCACACCCGTGTACCCCGTCGGCGCCGGGCGCTCACGGGGCGCGTCAACGGGGCGCAGACGCATCAGGCGTCCTCGGTGACTTCCTCCACGTTGCGCCCGTGGCCGCACCAACGACACGTCACCGAGTCAACGGTCTTCGCGATCACGTCGGGCTCCTCGATCGACAGCTCGCCGCCCACGGTGAAGTGGTAGAAGGATCGCACGGAGGTCGTCTCCACAACGTCAAACCGGGTCAAGTTGCCACACGCGTTGCAGCGATAACGGGTAATCACTCACTCACGGTACTGGCTCATCGACCAGCCTGAGCGCGTCGGGGGTGCCGACGGCGGGTCGTAGAAGCCTGGTGGTGCGACTGACTCGAAGTGAAAATCGGTGCTGCGACTCATCTCGTACCCCAAGCGCGCGCGCTCGCGGTCGATGACGCGCGCCAGGGCACCAGGGTGGCGCACCCGACCGAGGAAGACCGACCCACCCACTGTCTCCACGTAGAGGTGGCCCCGGCGCGCCAGGCGCTCACCGAAGCTCTGTTCGACCCGAGTGGCCAGGACGTCACGCAACTCGAGCGAACTCGCCTGATGACGCACGGCGCCGGCTTCCACCACCACGCGCCGACTCGTCACGTGGACCTGGTGCGAGCGCCACTGCCACACGCGCGTGACGACGAGCAGAGCGCACGGGCCCACGGCGGCCAGGTACAGCCACCCTCGGTGCTGGTGAGCCCACGTGAGGCGCTGGGCGAGGTAGCCGACCGCGACCACCGCAGTAATGAGGGCCAGGATCGGTCTCGCTAGGCCTCGTGAGACAGGCGTGACACTGATCACCGGCGTTTCACCGTCTCGCACGATGGTGCGTCGACTCATATCCCCAAGGCTAGAGACGACGTGTGACCCGTGCGCGCTCCGTCACCAAGTCGTCACCCGGAATCTACGAATTGAGCAGCGAGGCTGCCGCCATCTCGAAGTACTCGTTGAGCTGTTGTTCCTGTTCAAGGGTGAGATCGTTCCCCACGCTCGCAATGGCGCCCCGCATTGCGGCCAGCCAGGCGTCGCGCGCGGTCTCGTCAACGACGAATGGAGCGTGGCGCAGCCGCAGGCGAGGGTGCCCGCGCTCGGCCCCGTAGGTCCGCGGTCCACCCCAGTACTGAATCAAGAAGAGCGCGAGGTGCCGCTTGGATTCGGCGAGATCCTCCGGGTACATGTCGCGCAAGACGGGATCCGCCTTGACGCCTGCGTAGAACGCGTCAACGAGACGAACGAAGAAATCGGTGCCGAGTTGGTCGTACAGCGTCTCGTCCACGGCGCCACGCTACCGGCGAACGTCGGACACTCTCCCCCTGAGCGGTCGACCGGTAGACTCACTAGAGCCCCACGGGCACGCGGGTGTAGCTCAATGGTAGAGCTCCAGCCTTCCAAGCTGGCCATGCGGGTTCGATTCCCGTCACCCGCTCTCCGCGTTTTCCCCGAAAAGCCAATGATTACAGGGCCTCTCGGCTGACCACGAGTGACCGCCAGTCACCGTGAGTATCCCCCGTGGAGTGCCAAATGGTGCCCGTTAGTGCCCATGTAGTGCCCGTGGAGTGCCCAACCGAGGCCCCTCCGAGCCCCTGAAACTGCGATGCTGAAGCGGTGACGACGTTTCTCGCCAAGTTCGAACACGTTGTGATCGAGCTGGCCATTGCAACTGGTCTGATTCTCGTTAGCGCCGTTGCCATGGTGGCGAGCGCCCCCAAGGCCGGGTCGACGACGAACGACATGACGTCGCCCGTGTCGGCGTTTTTTCTGCCCTCTGGTGATGGTTGGATCGTGTCGGGGAACCGCTGCTCAACACACCTCTGCATCACCGTGAAGAGAACCATGAATGGTGGGCGCTCGTGGAGTTCCCTGCCTCTGCCTTTGCGTCTTCGCACGGACGCGAGTCAGGTGGGTACGTACTTCCCCCTCGTTCAACAGAACATCTTCTTCGCGAATGCGAGGAACGGCTGGATCTACGGATCGAGGCCGCCTGCTGGATCCGGCGCGGAGACCTTCACCGTTCCCAACGCGGACATCTGGTCGACTCATGACGGTGGAGAGACCTGGTCCGCGCTCAACACGAAGTCGCTGGGAATGAGGTTCGATGTTCTCGCCCTGACCTCGGACCGGGGATCGGTATACGCCATCGGATGGCGTAGCGACCGAACCTTGGGCCTCTGGACTTCGTCACTCACCTCCGACGCTTGGCGTCGAGTGACAACACCCACGCTCTACGCGGCGGCAGGTGGCTCGAACATGCAGGGCGGTTGACGTCCCTTGAAGTGGTGTAATTTCCCCGGTCCTTCGTGAAGGCGGGCCACCGGAGTATTTCTTGATGTGTCCATCCAAGACACGAAGGGAATACTCCG
>JAJXUK010000062.1 GCA_021782915.1 Actinomycetes bacterium
TCGCCGGCCACGCTGACCATCATCGTGACGACCTTCCACGGCAAGCGCCTGCCCAAGGCCCTGGGGGCCTGGAGCGCGGTGGCCGGCGCCGGCGGCGCGGTGGGCGGCCTGCTCGGCGGGATCCTCACCGGCTGGGTCTCCTGGCGCTGGGTCTTCTTCATCAACGTCCCCGTCGGCCTCCTGGCCGGCGTGCTCGCGCTGGGGTACCTGCGCGAGATGCGCAACCGTGACTCGATGGTCAAACTCGACGTGACGGGCGCGGGCCTGGTGACCGGGTCCCTGGCCGCCCTGGTCTACGGCGTGGTCAACACCTCCACGACCTCCTGGACGGCCACCTCGAGCCTGCTCTGGTTCCTCGGTGCCGCGCTGGGGCTGATCGTCTTCTTCGTCTGGGAGACCCAGGTGGCCAGCCACCCACTCGTGCCCCTGCGCATGTTCCACGTGCGCTCGCTGTCGATGGCGAACCTCGTGATGACCCTCATCGGCGCGGCCTTCTTCGCGATGTGGTACTTCTTGACCTTCTTCTATCAGTACATCCTCGGCTACGGCGCGGTGAAGACCGGCTTCGCCTTCTTGCCCATGGCCCTGGCCATCATCGCCGGGGCCCAGATCAGCTCGCGCCTGCTGGCCAGGCTGCACGCGCGGCCCCTGCTGCTGATCGGCACGGCCCTGGCCAGCCTGGGCTTCTTCGCCCTGGGACGCATCGGGGTACACTCCTCGTACCTGGGCGTGGTGCTGATCCCCTCGGTCGCCTGCGCGCTGGCCATCGGGCTTCTCTTCACGCCCCTGGCCAGCGCCGCGACCACGGGCGTGGACCGCGCCGACGCGGGACTGGCCTCGGGCGTGCTCAACACCGCGCGCCAGCTCGGTGGCTCCCTCGGCCTGGCCGCCCTGGGCACCGTGGCCGCCGACGCGTCGGCGCGCTTCGCCGATCCCCTCTCGAGCGCGGCCCTGGTTGCCGGCTACGACCGAGCCTTCCTCATCTCCGGTCTGATCGCCCTGGCCGCCCTGCTGGCCAGCCTGGGTGTGCCCCGGGTCATCCAAGTCCACCCCAACCACTAGGCACCCAGCGCCGTCGCCCCAGCGGCGATAGTGTCGCCCATGACAACCAGCACCGCAACGAACCTGGTCGGGGGCGAGTGCGGTCGACGATCCATGGAGGATTGCATGCATAGGGGAGACAAGGGGCGCGGACGCCGACTGGCGACCACGCTGGCGAGCGCGTCGGTCGTGCTCGGCGCGCTAACGATGGGAGCCGGCGCGCTCGGCGGTGCGGCTTCGGCCGCCACGCCATTCAAGGCGTGCGTGGTCACCGACACCGGTGGCATCAATGACAAGTCGTTCAATGCCTCGGCGTGGAAGGGCCTACAGGACGCCAAGAAGAAGTTCCCGAGCATGAAGATCACGTACCTGTCCTCGCAGTCGTCCTCGGACTACGTGCCCAACATCAACAACTTCGTGCACCAGGGATGCGGCATCATCGTGACCGTCGGCTTCCTCATGGACCAGGCCACGGCCGCGGCGGCCAACGCGCACCCCAGTCAGAAGTTCGCGATCGTGGATGACGCGCCCAAGACCAAGAGCCACAACGTCCTGGCCCTGCAGTACGAGACCGACCAGGGCGGCTTCCTGGGCGGCATGCTGGCGGCCGGCATGACCAAGACCGGTACGGTGGCCACCTACGGCGGCATGAACTTCCCGGCCGTGACGCTGTACATGAACGGCTTCGTGGCGGGCGTGCGCTACTACGACAAGACCTACGGCTACAAGGTCAAGGCGCTGGGCTGGACGCCGGCCAAGGGCGCCTGCTCGCTGGCGACCTGCAACGGCACCGGCTCGTTCATCGGCAACTTCACCGACCAGACCGCCGGCAAGCAGATGACGACCAACTTCTTCAGCCAGGGTGCGGACATCGTCTTCCCGGTGGCCGGCTCCGTCGGCCTCGGCTCGATCGCCGCCGCTCAGCAGGCGGGCAAGGGCCACAGCGTGATGTGGGTTGACTCCAACGGCTGCATCGCCGACGCGGCGGACTGCTCGTGGATGGTCGGCACGGTGGCCAAGGGCGTGGAGTCCTCGGTGATGAACGCGGTCCTCTCGGCCGCGCGTGGCACCTTCAAGGGTGGCACCTACCTCGGCACCCTGAAGAACAACGGCACGGCCCTGGAGTACGGCGGGATTCCGGCCCCGGCAGCCCTGAAGGCCAAGATCGCCAAGGCCAAGGCCGGCATCATCGCGGGCCGCATCTCGGTGAACCCGAACAGCTACCCCGCGTCGTAGTCGCAGCCTCCTCAACGCCATGAGCAAGGCCCGGGTCCCTGGGACCCGGGCCTTGCTCATGGCTACGATACAGATCCATGCGCCTGGAACTGCGGGGGATCACGAAGCGCTTCGGATCCTTCACCGCGAATGACCGCATCGACCTGAGCGTCGAGCCGGGCCAGATCCACTCACTGCTCGGCGAGAACGGCGCGGGCAAGTCCACGCTCATGAACGTCCTGTTCGGACTGCTGCACCCCGACGAGGGCGAGATCGTCATCGACGGCGAACCGGTGCGCTTCCACGACTCGGGTGATGCGGTGCGTCGCGGCATCGGCATGGTGCACCAGCACTTCATGCTCGTGCCCGTCTTCACGGTGGCCGAGAACGTCGTGCTGGGCTTCGAGCCGACCAAGTCGTTCAATCGCGTGGACTACAAGAAGGCGACCGAGGACATCCGCCGCCTGAGCCACCAGTTCAACCTCGAGGTCGACCCCGCAGCCCGGGTCGAGGAGCTGCCGGTGGGCCTCCAGCAGCGCGTCGAGATCCTCAAGGCGCTCTCGCGCGACGCGGAGCTGCTGATCCTGGACGAGCCCACCGCCGTGCTCACGCCCCAGGAGATCGACGCGCTGATGGAGATCATGCGCTCGCTCGCCGCGGCGGGCAAGTCCATCCTCTTCATCACGCACAAGCTCAAGGAGGTCAAGGCGGTCGCCGACGTCATCACGGTCATCCGTCAGGGGCGCGTCATCGGCTCCGCCGAGGCGAGCGCGAGCGAGTCCGATCTCGCCTCCATGATGGTCGGTCGCGAGGTGGAGCTGACCGTCGACAAGTCGGCCTTCGCGCCGGGCGAGAGCGTCTTTCAGGTCCGCGACCTGGTCGTGCGCAACGACCGCGGCCTGATCGCGGTCAACGGCGTGTCCCTGGACGTGCGCGCCGGGGAGATCCTGGCCCTGGCGGGCGTGCAGGGCAACGGCCAGACCGAGCTCGTGGAGGCCATCGCCGGCATGCGGCCCATCGAGTCGGGAACCATCACCCTGGACGGCCAGGACATCACCAACCACTCGCCGCGCAAGGTGCTTGACGCCGGGCTGGGCCACATCCCCGAAGATCGCCAGCGTGACGGGCTCGTGCTCTCGCTCTCCGTGGCCGACAACCTCGTGCTCAACACCCCGCGCCGCGCGCCCTTCGCCGCGCGCGGCACCCGGAACCTCGGGGCCGTGCGCGAGAACGCCGAGCGCCTGGTGCACGACTTCGACATCCGCACCACGTCGATCGACGAGGCGGTGGGCTCGCTGTCCGGGGGCAACCAGCAGAAGGTCATCGTCGCGCGCGAGCTCTCACGACCACTGCGGGTATTGATGGCCTCTCAGCCCACGCGGGGCCTGGACGTGGGCTCGATCGAGTACGTGCACCGCCAGATCGTCTCGCACCGCAACCAGGGCAACGCCGCACTCATCGTCTCCTCCGAGCTGGACGAGGTGATGGCCCTAGGAGACCGGATCGCGGTCATGTTCGACGGACGCATCATGGGCGTCGTCGAGCCGAGCGCGAGCCGCGAGGAGATCGGCCTGCTGATGGCCGGCTCGCAGGTGAGCGGTGAGTGAGGCACCCGAGGTGACGCGGCGACTCTCGTGGCGCCGGCTCTACTCCTCGCGCCCCGTCGCGGTCACGATCTTCGCCCTGGTGCTGGGCCTGTTCGTCGGCGCCCTGGTCATCGTGACCACGACCGCCGCGGTGCTGACGAGCTGGCGACACGTCTTCTCGAGTCCGACGAGCATCGGCCACGCGATCAAGATCACCGCCGACACGGTGGGCGCGGCCTATCGCGCCATGTTCACCGGCTCGATCCTCAGCCCCGGCCAGTTCTGGCACTCGGTGACGACCGGTCAGGGCTGGGAGCAGACCGCGACGCCGCTGTCGGAGACCCTCACGTACGCCACGCCGCTGATCATCACCTCGATCGGCGTGGGCATCGCGTTCCAGACCGGGCTCTTCAACATCGGCGCCAACGGCCAGGCCGTGCTCGGCGGCGTGCTCGGCGCCATGGTCGGCTCGATGCTGCACATGCCGATGTTCCTGCACCTGCCCCTGACCCTGGCGTGCGGCTTTCTCGGCGGCGCGCTGGCCGGCCTGGTGCCCGGGCTGCTGAAGGCCTACACCGGGGCCCACGAGGTGATCGTGACGATCATGTTCAACTACGTGATCTACGCCTTCTTGCTGTTCTCCGTTCTCTCCACTCCCTTTCAGCTCCCCGGTCAGCAGAACGACATCTCGCGCACGATCGATCCCTCGGCCCAGCTGCCGCCGCTCTTCGGCGTGGCCTCGGGACTGCGGGTGAACTACGGCATCGTCGTGGCCGCCCTCGTGGTCCTGTTCGCCTGGTGGTTCCTCGAGCGCTCCTCGCTGGGCTTCGACTTCCGCGTCACCGGGGCCAACCCCACCGCCGCGCGGGCCTCGGGGATCAACGCCAAGGTCGTGATCGTCCTGGTCTTTCTCATCTCCGGGGGCCTCTCGGGCCTGGCCGGCATCGTCCAGGCCGCCAGCACGACGCACTACATCGACGGCGGCTTCCTGATCGGCAACGCCGGCATCGGCTTCACCGCCATCACCGTGGCGCTGCTGGGACGCAACCGTCCCGGCGGGATCGTCTGGAGCTCGCTGCTCTTCGCGGCCCTCGGCGTGGGCGGGCGCTCGATGCAGGCCACGACGGGCATCCCGCTGGATCTGGCCAGCGTCATTCAGAGTGCGATCGTGCTCTTCGTGGCCACGCCGGTCCTGGTCAAGGAGATCTTCCGTCTGCGCACGGCGCCGGTGGCCACGCTCGAGCTGGCCACGAAGGGCTGGGGATCGTGAGCGTGCTGGAGAGCCCGCCGCTCGCGCCCAGCGTGCCGCGCGCGCGCAATCGCGTGATCAGCGTGATGATGGGCGTGCTCGGACTCTTCAGCCTCTTCGTCTTCGGCCTGGGCGTCAGGAGCGACTCGCACTCGTCCTTCCTCTTCAACCCGATCAACCTGAGCCAGTCGGCGCCCTGGCACCTGGGCTCGCTCACGATGGACACGCACTGGGTGAACATCGCGCTCGGCCTGCTCATGCTGGGCCTGACGAAGGC
>JAJXUK010000063.1 GCA_021782915.1 Actinomycetes bacterium
GGACGGCGAATTTATCGGAGAGACGAAGCTCGATCCCACCCGCGACTACCAGCCCAAGGGTCACGGCTTTCGATAGTCTGCACAGGTTCAACTGTTCACGATGACGTGACAGATTTCAACACGCGCCCCCGGCAGGACTCGAACCTGCGCACCCGGCTCCGGAGGCCGGTGCTCTATCCGCTGAGCTACGGGGGCGAGGGTTCCAGACTACTGGTCCGCGCCTCGCGCGCCCAGGCCCACCCCGTAGTGTTGGCCCATGACTGGGCCGATTCCGCTGGCGCTGCTGCCCGACGGGGCGCGCCTGGCGAGCGAGGACGTGCTGGTGGGCGGCGTCTCGCTGCGCGAGCTCGCCTCGCGCTACGGCACGCCCCTGTTCGTCTACGACGAGGCCACGCTGCGCGCCCGGGCCGCTGAGGCCGCACGGGCCTTCGACGACGGGGTGGCCTTCGCGTCCAAGTCCTTCCTGTGCGCGGCGATGGCGCGACTGGCCCACGAGGAGGGCCTGTGCATCGACGTGGCCACGGGCGGCGAGCTCGACCTCGTGCTGCGCGCGGGGGTGCCCGCCTCTCGCGTCATCCTGCACGGCAACAACAAGAGCGTCGAGGAGCTCGAGGCCGCACTCGGAGCCGGCGTGCACCGCGTGGTGGTGGACAACGAGGACGAGATCGGCCGGCTCGCGAAGCTCGTGTCGCCCGAGCGTCCGATCAACTGCCTGATCCGGGTGACGCCGGGCGTGGAGGCGCACACCCACGAGTTCATCCGCACGGGCCAGGAGGACACCAAGTTCGGCTTCTCGCTGGCCTCGGGGGCGGCCCGGCGGGGGATCGCGCGACTGCGCGCGATGCCCGGGGTGCGCCTGCACGGGGTGCACGCGCACATTGGCTCGCAGATCTTCGAGCTCGATGGCTTCGTCGAGACGCTGCGCATCCTGGGCGACTTCGTCAGCGGCGACGACTTCGACGAGGTCTGCATCGGCGGTGGGCTGGGCGTGGCCTACGTCGAGGGCGAGGCGGCACCGTCGATCACTCAGTGGGCGAGCGCGCTGCGCGAGACGGCGCGCGCCGTGGGCCTGCCCGCGGGCACACGCCTGCTCGCCGAGCCCGGGCGCTCCATCGTGGCCCAGGCCGGCCTGACGCTCTACCGCGTCGGCACGATCAAGCAGCTCACGCAGCGCACCTACGTCGCCGTCGACGGGGGGATGAGCGACAACCCGCGTCCGGTGCTCTACGGCTCGGGCTACGAGGTCTTCGACGTCGGTCGTCCCCGGGCGGAGCGACCTCGCCGCGTGCGCCTGGTGGGCAAGCACTGCGAGAGTGGCGACATCATCGTCGACGAGGCTCATCTGCCCGCCGAGACCGCCGTGGGGGACCTGGTGGCCACCCCGGTGACCGGAGCCTACGGCTACTCCATGGCCTCGAACTACAACCGGGTGCCGCGGCCCGCCGTCGTCTTCGTCGGCGACGGACGCGCTCGACTGGCGCTGCGGCGCGAGACCTTCGACGACCTGTCTCGCCTCGACGTCGACGCGTGAGCCGGCCCACGCGCGGTGATCGGGGCCGAGCAGGGCGGCGCAGAGGTTAGCCTGGTAGTCCAATGAGCGCGCCCGTCTTACGTGTCGGCGTCATCGGCGCGGGGAACGTCGGTGCCGCCCTGGTGGAACTGCTGGGGGACCCCTCACGCCGCGCCGCCCTGCTCGACGCGGCCACGGCCGAACTGGAACTGGTGGGCGTCGCGGTGCGTGACCTGACGCGCCCGCGCCCCGGCGTGCCGCGCGCGCTGTTGAGCGACGACGCACTGGGACTGGCCGCCCGAGCGGACCTGGACATCCTGGTGGAGGTGATGGGTGGCATCGAGCCCGCGCGCGGCTACATCGAAGCCGCGCTGGGCCGCGGGGTCTCGGTCGTCACCGCGAACAAGGCCCTCATGGCCGAGGCCGGGACCGAGCTGGCACGCCTGGCCCACGACAACGGCGCGGACCTGTTCTACGAGGCCGCCGTGGGCGGGGCGATCCCGATCCTGCGCGCGCTGCGCACGTCGCTGGCCGGCGAGCGCATCGAGCGCGTCATGGGCATCGTCAACGGCACGACGAACTTCATCCTGTCCAAGATGTCGAGCGAGGCGAGCGACTACGCACCCGCGCTGGGCGAAGCCCAGGCGCTGGGCTACGCCGAGGTCGACCCGAGCGCGGACGTCGAGGGCTTCGACGCGGCCGCCAAGGTGCAGGTCATTTCCTCACTGGCCTTCGGCACACCGCTGGTGGGCGAGCTCATCAGCCGCGAGGGCATCACCGGCGTGCGCGCCGTGGACGTGGAGTTCGCCCAGCGAATGGGCTACGTGATCAAGCTGCTCGGCGTGGCCGAGCGCGTCGGGCCGAGTGGGATCTCCCGTCGCGTGCACCCGAGCTTCGTGCCGCGTGAGCACCCATTGGCCGCGGTGCACGGAGCGATGAACGCCGTCTTCGTCGAGGGCGAGCGGAGCGGACCGCTCATGTGGCTCGGCGCGGGCGCGGGCGGATTCCCCACCGCGACGGCGGTGCTGGGCGACGTCCTCGACGCGGCACGCAATCGCGTCAGTGGGCGCCACGACGTGCCCTTCACGGTCGACGACACCTTGCACTCGGTTCCCACCGAGGAGACGACCAGCGTCTTCTACCTGAGCCTGGACGTGCTGGACGAGCCCGGGGTGCTGGCTAGCGTCGCCGGCGTCTTCGGACGTCACGGCGTGTCGATCCAGTCCATGGAGCAGTTCGGCGTGGGCCACGAGGCCCGGCTGTGCTTCGTCACCCACGCCGCGCGCACGGGTGACGTGACGGCCACGCTGGAGGGTCTGCGCGAGCTCTCCGCGGTCGACTCGATCGGCGCCTGCATTCGCGTGATCGACGGAGGTGAGCAGTGAGCGGCTGGAAAGGCCTGTTGACGGAGTACGCCGAGTGGTTCCACCTGGAGGGCGTCAGGGAGGTGGTCACCCTTCAGGAGGGCAACACCCCGCTGCTGTTCGCCCAGCGTCTCAGCGAGCGCGTGTCGGCGAACGTCTACTTGAAGTTCGAGGGGCTCAACCCCTCCGGCTCCTTCAAGGATCGTGGCATGACGATGGCCATCACCAAGGCCAAGGCCAACGGTGCTTCCACCGTCATCTGCGGCTCCACCGGCAACACCTCGGCCGCCGCGGCGGCCTACGCGGCCAAGGCCGGCATGGAGTGCGTGGTGCTGGTGCCCGAGGGCAAGATCGCGGTGGGCAAGCTGGCCCAGGCCATGATCTACGGCGCGCGGGTGCTGCAGATCAGGGGCAACTTCGACCAGGCGCTGGACCTGGCGCGCGAGCTCACCCAGCACCTGCCGGTCACGATCGTCAACTCGATCAATCCGGACCGCATCGAGGGCCAGAAGACGGGCGCCTTCGAGATCGTCGACGTGCTGGGCGAGGCGCCGGACATCCTGGCCATCCCGGTGGGCAACGCCGGCAACATCACTGCCTACTGGCGCGGCTTCACCCAGTACCACGTCGGCGGGCGCGCCGCGAGACTGCCCAAGATGTGGGGCTTCCAGGCCGCCGGGGCCGCACCGATCGTGCTGGGACACCCGGTGGCGAACCCCGAGACGATCGCCACGGCCATCCGCATCGGCAACCCGGCCAGCTGGGTGCCGGCCCTCGAGGTCATCCACGAGTCCCTCGGGGACATTCGCGCGGTGACTGACGCAGAGATCCTCGACGCCTATCAGTTCCTGGCGCGCCAGGAGTCGGTCTTCTGCGAGCCGGCCTCGGCGGCCTCGGTGGCCGGCATCTTGAAGTTCGGCGTGCCCGAGGGCTCCACGGTCGTATGCGTGCTGACGGGCAACGGACTGAAGGATCCGGACACCGCGGTCTCGCTCAGCGGGATGCCCCCCGTGGTGGACGCGAGCCTCGACGCCCTGATGAAGACCCTGTCGTAGCGTTCGGCGGCCAGTTCGGCTACACTGGATCTCGTCGCCCACGGATCGGCCTCTTGCCGACGTGCGGATTCGTCCCTGAAGGCGGCACACCCTGATTTCTTCGCCTCGCCGTCGCGTGGCAGGAAAGGATCGTCATGGCTATCAAGCCCTCCCCAGAACGCACGGACCTCGAGTCCAAGACCCGCGAGGACCTCCAGGTGATCGCCAAGGTCAAGGGCGTCGATCTCGGCGCCCGAGCGACCAAGGCGGCCCTGATCGACGCGATCATGGGCGAGGCGGCTCCGAGCGCTGGGGCCTCGAGGGCCGTTCGCTCGCGCCGCGTCGTGGCCACGCCGACTGAGGACTTCGAGGACCTGCTCGGCGAGTTCAGCACCCGCGCGCCGGACCCGGTCTCGGGCACGTCCTCGAACGGGTCCGCCCTGAGTGCGCCGGCGGCGCCCAGCGAGATCGCCTCGAGCTCGGAGCCGCGAGTCGGCCCCGCGTCCGCTCCGGCCCGTGCCGGCGCCGAGACGACCCCGTCATCCGAGGCGCGCCCGGCGCGCCAGGAGCGCCCGGAGCGCGCGGAGCGTCCGGAGCGTCCGGAGCGCCAGCCCCGCGAGTTCAGCGAGGGCAGTCGCAGCCGGCGCAACAGGCGCAACCGCGGTCGCGAGCGCTTTGGCGGCGAGGCCCAGCCCAACGCCGACCAGCCCTACACCGGAGAGCTGATCGACATCGAGGGCCTGCTCGACCTGCGCGAGGACGGCTACGGCTTCCTGCGCACCAAGGGGTTCCACCCCTCGCCGAACGACGTCTACGTGTCGATCAACCAGGTGCGCCGCTTCGGGCTGCGCAAGGGCGACTTCCTCGTCGGCGGCTTCCGACCGGCGGGCTCTAACGAGAAGTACCCGGCGCTGCTGCGCGTGGACTCGGTGCAGGGGCACGACCCCGAGGCGGCCAAGGCTCGCCCGCGCTTTGAGGACCTGACCCCGCTCTTTCCCGACGAGAAGCTCAAGCTCGAGACCAACGAGGGCAAGACCGACCTGACCCCACGCATCGTCGACCTGATCGCCCCGATCGGCAAGGGTCAGCGCGGACTGATCGTCTCGCCGCCCAAGGCGGGCAAGACCACGATCATGAAGCAGATCGCCCAGTCCATCGAGGCCAACAACCCCGAGGTGCACCTCATGGTCCTGCTGGTGGACGAGCGGCCCGAGGAGGTCACCGACATTCGTCGCAGCGTGCGTGGCGAGGTCATCGCCTCGACCTTCGACCGTCCGGCCGAGGAGCACACCCACGTCGCCGAGCTGGCCATCGAGCGTGCCAAGCGCCTCGTCGAGCAGGGTCGTGACGTGGTGATCATCCTGGACGGCATCACGCGACTGGCCCGCGCCTACAACCTCGCCGCCCCGGCGACAGGGCGCATCATGTCCGGTG
>JAJXUK010000064.1 GCA_021782915.1 Actinomycetes bacterium
GCCACGACGGCACCCGGCGTGTCGTGCTGGTCACGGGCGACCGCGTCGACGTGGCCGAGACCATCGGAGCGGTCGTCGGGGTGGACGAGGTGCTGGCCGAGCGCTCCCCGCGCGAGAAGCTCGACGTGGTCCAGCTGGAGAGCCGGTTGGCCCCGACGATCATGGTGGGCGACGGCATCAACGACGCTCCCGCCCTGGCCCAGGCCGACGTCGGTGTCGCCATGGGTGCGCGCGGGGCGACGGCGGCGTCCGAGGCGGCCGACGTCGTCATCACCGTCGACCGATTCGACCGACTCCACGAGGCCCTGGTGGTGGCCCGGCGAACGCGGCTCATCGCGATGGAGAGCATGGTCACAGGAATGTCGCTGTCGCTCGTGGCGATGGGTGTGGCGGCTGCCGGCTATCTGCCGGCGGTGTCCGGGGCGCTCCTCCAAGAGCTCATCGACGCGGCCGTGATCTTCAATTCACTGCGCGCGCTGCGCGCGAGCGGGCGGGAACGGCGCCTCACCGAAGAGGACTCCGCACTCACCCGGCGCTTTCGCGACGAGCACCGCATGGTCACCGGCGTCATCTCCCAGGTCGAGGAGGTGGCCAACTCCCTCGACTCGCTCGAGCGCACCACCGTCATGGACGTCGTGCGCTCGACGCACCGCCAGCTCGTCGACCAGGTGCTGCCCCATGAGGAGGCCGAGGAGATGGTGCTCTACCCGGCCCTCGGCCGCTTCTTCGGCGGCAGCGATCCGATGGGCACGATGAGCCGCGCCCACATCGAGATTGCCCACCGCGTGCGCCGCCTGGGACACCTGATCGACGACATCGGCGATGACGTGCCCGACGACACCGATCTGACCGAGCTGCGCGGCGTCCTCTACGGACTTCACGCGATTCTCAAGCTGCACACGGCTCAGGAGGAGGAGCACTACCTCTCGCTCGCCGAGGAGGAGTCGGCCGTCGGTCCGCGGAAGGCGGCATCCCTCTGATCAGGTGAGATCTACCCGACGTCGCGTCCCAGTGTTGTGCGGAACTTGTTCGAATCGCGAGCCGGTGTTGTGACGGGGTGACCAATGTGGACACCTGTGGAGCAATCGCGAGGGCGCACGATAACGAGGGTCGAGGTGACGAGCGCGGCCCGACGCGAGTGGGAGCACGCGTGAATCCGCCCCTGGCGTCCCTGGTTGGACGACGAGGTCGTTCGTCGAGCCCCGCGCAGTACGCCGAGGACGAGTTCCTCGCGTCGGCGACTGGCACCGAGGCGCCCTCGGGCGGCGTGTCCGCGCCGCCACTGTCGGGCATGCATCGCAGCTACGCCGTTCCCGGCCCGACCGCGGCACCCACCCGTCACTACATCAGCGTCGGTCAGAAGTTCTCGATCGCCCTGGCCGTCGCGACTCTGTGGCTGGCGGCGTCGGTGTGGATCTCGTGGCCGTGGATCACGGCTCTGGCCCAGCACGTGACGATCGTGCCCGCACTGGTGATCGTGTCGCTGTTGGCCTTCGCGCCGGGATTCGTGGTCGCCTTCCTCGTCGTTGGACTGGCCTTCGATCGTCAGCCCCCCTTCAAGGTCGCCTCACCTCGTGATCCGGTGACCGTCGTGATCGCCGCGCGCAACGAGGAGGCGGCGATCGGCGACACCGTTCGCTCGCTCGCCGAGCAGGACTACGAGGGCGACGTGCGGGTCATCCTGGTCGACAATGGCTCGAGCGACGACACGATCGGGGTCGCGCGTCGGGCGGCGCGGGCGAGCAAGCTCGCCCTGGAGATCCTCGAAGAGTCCACCGCCGGCAAGAGCCACGCGCTCAATCGGGGGCTCGGGCAGGTGACGAGTGACTTCGTGATCACGGTCGACGCCGACACTCTCTTGCAGCGTTCGGCGATCCGCTTGCTGGTGGCGCGCATCGCGTCCTCGCCGGCCGAGGTCAGCGCGGTCGCGGGCGCGGTCCTGGTGCGCAACAGCCGCTCGACCTTCTGGAGCCGACTGCAGACCTGGGACTACTTCCTCGGCATCGCCTCGGTCAAGCGCATGCAGGGGCTCTTCCAGAACACCCTCGTGGCTCAGGGCGCCTTCAGCCTCTACCGCAGTGACGCGGTGCGCGACGCGGGCGGGTGGCCCGACGCCATCGGCGAGGACATCGTGCTGACCTGGAAGATCTTGAACAACGGCGCGAAGGTCTTCTTCGAGCCGCTGGCGGTGGCCTTCACCAGCGCGCCCGAGACCTTCAGGGTTCTCGCGCGCCAGCGCTCTCGCTGGGCGCGCGGGATGATCGAGGGGCTGCGCACGGTTCCGCCGTGGCGCCACCAGAACGGCTACGCCCGCGTCCTGACGGGCTTCAACCTGATGATCCCGCTGCTCGACACCGCCTACGTGCTGTTGTGGCTGCCCGGGCTCGTGATGGCGCTCTTTGGCGTCTACTGGATCGTCGGGCCGATGACCGTCGCCGTGCTGCCCGTCACGCTGCTGGTCTACGGGGTCCTCTTCTACTACCAGAACCAGCGGGTCTTCAAGCCCCTGGGGCTGCGGGTGCGGCGCAGCGTGCTCAGCCTGTTCCTCTTCGTGGTCGTCTACCAGGCCTTCATGTCAGCGTTCTCGGTGCTGGGCTACGTCCAAGAGCTCACCCGACGCGCCCGACGCTGGAAGTAGCCGGGGGCACGTGCACTAGTACGTCGCACGTAGTACTGTGGGGCGATGGTCACTCCCACGCCACCGTTGTTGCGCCGGCCCAACGACCCTCCTCTGCTGCTCCTCACGAGTCTGGCGTCGGGGCCCAAGCACGGCTACGCCCTCTTGAAGGACGTCCAAGGATTCGCCGGTGTGACCCTGTCGCCGGGAACCCTCTACGGCGCGCTCACCCGCCTGGAAGAGCAGGGACTGATCGAGCCCGTGGCGAGTGACGAGAGGCGTCGTCCCTATCGGATCACCGCGAGTGGCGTCGCCGCCCTGCGCGAGGTGACCAACGAGATGCGTCGGCTCTCCAAGGTCAGTGCCGCGCGACTGCGCCTGGTGGGAGGCGCCGCGTGACGAGCCGCCTGGAGCGATTGCTGCGCTGGTATCCGAGGGCCTGGCGCGAACGCTACGGCGAGGAGTTCCTCGCCCTGCTCGACGACGAGCTCGCCGGCGCTCGTGCGCCGCTCACGTTTCGGGTGAAGGTCGCGCTGTCGGGGCTGCGCGAGCACGGATACGCGTCGGGAGTCGTCGGGGCCTCTGCGTCAGTGGAGGCCCGTCGACGGGGCGGGTCTCTCCTCGTCCTCGTGGCCTGGGCGGGCATGGTCGTGGGGGGCGCCGCACTGGCCAAGTCGGCCGAGCACTTCGCGACCGCGATGCCCGTCTCCTCGCGCGCCGGCGCCCAACTCGCCTACGACGTCGTCGTCGCGGCCGGAGTCGTAGGCACGCTTCTCGTGGGCCTGGGAGCGCTGCTCGCAGTTCCCACTGTCGTACGCATGTTGCGCCGCGGTGGCTGGTCGCGGGTCCGTCCGGCGGTGAGTCGTGCGCTCGCTGCCTCGGCGCTGGGTGCTCTCGCGATGACGGGCCTCGGTCTGTGGGCTCATCGTCTCAGCGCGCTCCAGCGAAACGGTGGCGATGCGCTCTACGGCGTCGCGTTCCTGGCGGTGGCCGCGCTCGCGGTCCTCACGATCGCCCTCTGGACGTCGGCGGCCGTCACCACGGTCGGGGCGATGGACATCTCGCCCACGTTGCTGCGCGCGGAGAGTGCGTTGGCCGGAGCCGTCAGCGCCGCCGCGGCCCTCCTCACCGTGAGCGCGCTCGTCTGGTGGATCGAGGTGGCCCGCTACGCGCCCTGGTTCTTTCAGGGTGCGGCACCCGGGACCGCCGCCACGCCCTGGTCGACGCCGATGGCGCTCACCATGGCTGTCATGCTGGCGTCTCTCGCCGTCGCCGTTGGGGGCGTCATCCGGATCGCCTCGGGCCGGCTCGCTCGCTAGGGGACCAGGATGCGGCGAAAGCGCCGGGCCGCGAGGAAGAGCCCGGCAACCGCCAGTGCGACCAGGTAGACGACGCGCACGCCCATGACGGGCTGGAACTGGCCGAGCGAGAGCCCGCGCATCAGTGTGGCCGACTGATAGAGCGGCGAGAGCGAGACGATCGCCCCGAGCCAGCGCGGGTAGAGCGTGATGGGAAAGAACGTCGCGGAGAAGAGGAAGAGCGGCAGCTGGATCAGCGTCACCAGGTCGAAGTCCTGCCAGGAGCGGATGTAGGTGGCCGCCGCCAGCCCCGCGCAACTGAAGGCGAAGCTCGTCACCAGCGCGGCCGGCCAGCACAGCACCACCCAGGGGCTACCGGCGTCGCCGAGCAGGACCATGCAGATGATGAAGGACGCCGCGTAGATGGCGGCGCGCCCGAGCGCCCACCAGACCTCGCCGAGGGCGACGTCGGTCACGTCGAGGGGCGTCGCCAGCACCGCGTCGTAGGAGTGGGAGATCTTGAGGCGAAAGAACGTGTTGAATATCGAGTCGATCACCGCGCCGTTCATCGCCGAGGTCGCGAGCATGCCCGGCGCCACGAAGGTGGCGTAGCTCACCAGGCGCCCACCGACCGGCTGTGGACCGACGAGGTGGTTGAGGCCGATCCCCACGCTGAGGAGATAGAAGAGCGGCTCGAAGAAGCCCGACACCAGCATGAGCCACTGGGAGCGATAGACGGCGAAGTTGCGCTCGAAGATGTGCCACGAGCGTCGCGAGCCGAATCGGGGCAGGGCGCGCGTGAGCATCAGTCCACCAACCGCCGACGCAGGGTCCGTCGACCCCACGCGACGCCCGCCACGCTCATGACGACGAGGACGAGCACGTGAGCCACCAGCGTCCACGGTCGTCCCTGACCGAACGCGGCGGCGCGTGCGAGCGCGACGCCGTGATAGAGCGGCACCAGCTGGACGATGGGGCGCAGGTACGTGGGGTAGGCCGAGAGGGGATAGAAGGTGGCCGAGAAGAGGAACATCGGCACGAAGGCGAAGCGATAGAGCGTGGTGAAGGAGGCGTCGGACTCGACGGTGGCCGCGTAGGCGACGAGCGGGGCGGCGAAGGCCAGCGTGATCAGGGCGCCGAGCAGCGGCAGGGTGAGGCTCCACCACGAGGAGAGGGCCCCGAAGCAGGCAATGACGATCGTGTAGACGACGCCCGTCGCGAGACTGCGGGTCACGACCCAGGACAGCTTGCCCGCGAGGATGTCCTTGGGCTCGAGTGGCGTCGCGGCGGCCGCGTGGTAGGTCCGGATCCACTTGACCGAGGCCAGTACCGGCCAGAGCGACTCGCCCTCGCCGAGCTGCATCGTGGTGGTGGCGAGCAGGCTCGGCGCAATGAAGTGC
>JAJXUK010000006.1 GCA_021782915.1 Actinomycetes bacterium
ACGTCTCGCTTCCTGTTGATGTGTGCAACACCAATCAGACAAGAGAGACCTCTCGTCAGTCAATAACGGTCCTGGGAATTACACCTAGTCGAAGCGAAAGGTTCGCGCTGCCAGCAGTGGTGCCACCAGCGCCCAGAGCCCCAGGCTGAGCCAGTCCTGCGCGCGGGGCAGTGCGCCCGAGCCCAGCACGCGGTGCAGCCCGTCGGCCAGGGCACCGGAGGGGATCCAGGTCATGACGCGGTCCAGGCCACTGGGCAGCGAGCTCGACGGCACCACGATGCCCGAGAGCAGCAGGAGCACGAGGTAGAGGCCGTTGCTCGCCGCCAGGTTGAGCTCGGCGCGCAGGTGCCCGGCCAGGGCGAGGCCGATGCCGGCCAGGCCCGCGCTGGCCAGCAGCACCAGCCCGAGCACCAGCGCCGCTCCGGCGAGCCCACCGTGGGGACGCCAGTTAAGGCTCAGGGCGACGAGCACCAGCACGACGATCTGGATGGCCTCGGTGACCAGCACCCCGATCACCTTGGCACCGATGAGGCGTCGGCGCCCCAGTGGGGTCACGTGCAGGCGGCGCAGCACGCCGTAGGAGCGCTCGAAGCCGGTGGCGATGGACAGGGCCACGAGCGAGGTGGACAGCACGCTCAGGGCGAGCACGCCCGGGGCGATGAAGTCGACGCGGTGCGCCGTGGGCGAGGCGACCACGTGCGTGCGCGAGAAGAAGACCAGGATGAGCACCGGGATGCCCACGGTGAGCAGCAGCGTCTCGCCTCGACGCAGGGTCATGCGCACCTCGGCGGCGCTCTGGGCGAGCAGGGCGTTCACGAGCGGCTCCGCTCGGCGCCGATGAGGTCGAGGTAGCGCTGCTCCAGGCTGGCGCGCGTGCGCAGGGACACGACGCTCGCGCCCAGGTCGGACAGGGCGGCCGTGATGGCGCTCACGAGCTCGGCACTGGCCGGTGCGGCCACGCGCAGCGTGCGGGCGGTGCCCGAGGTGACCGTCAGTCCCAGGGCGCGCCCGAGGTCCTCGGGCGTCACCGGCGCGCTGGGCTCGACCAGGACCTCAGGCTCGCCGGAGAGCTCGTCGAGGGTTCCCTCGGCGAGCACGGAGCCGTGGTGCAAGATGACCACGCGGTCGCTCACGCGCTCGGCCTCGTCGAGCTCGTGCGTGGTCAGCAGCAGCGCGCACCCACGCTCGGCTTCATGAGCGATGAGCCGACGGATGACCTGGCGACCCTCGGGGTCCACGGCGGTGGTCGGCTCGTCGAGCACGAGCACGCGCGGCCGTCCGATTAGGGCCAGGCCCAGCAGGGTGCGCTGCTGCTCGCCGCCGGAGAGACGGCGCCACGGCGTGCGCGCGCACGCGGCCAGGTCCAGCAGCTCGATCAGCTCGCCCGGCTCACGCGGTGCGTGGTAGTAGGTGGCGGTCAGATCCAGGACCTGGGCTGGCGTCATCGGGAACCACACCCCACCGCGCTGCAGGAGCGCCCCCGTGCGCGCGACGACCTCGGCGTGGTCGCGCACGGGGTCCAGACCGTGCAGGCGCACCGTGCCGGCGCTGGGTCGGCGGAACCCGAGGAGCGTCTCGACCGCGGTGGTCTTGCCCGCTCCGTTGGGGCCCAGCACGGTCACGACCTCGCCGTAGCCCACCGTGAGGCTCACGTCGGTCACGGCGAGCAGCGGACCGAACGCGACGCGCAGGTGGCTCATCTCGATTGCGTGGCTCACGGCTAGCCAACCTACTGGGAGGCGCTCGTCGGGGGCGCACCGGGCCCCTTTGTAGGCTGGGCACGTGATCGACCTCGCCCAGCTGCGCCGAGAGCCCGACGTCGTGCAGGCCGCCCTGGCGCGCCGGGGCGTGTCGAGCGCGACCGTGCAGGAGATCCTGGCCCTGGACGTGGAGCACCGACGCCTGTTGCAGGAGACCGAAGCCCTGCGCGCCGAGGTCAAGACCCTCTCGCGTCAGGTCGCCGAGGCGCACCGGGCCCGGGACGTCGAGCGGGCCGAGCTGCTCAGCGCACAGAGCCGGGCTCTGGGTGAGCGCGAGCGCGACGCGGGCGCGGCCACGGACGTGGTTGGGGCTCGCCTGCGCGAGCAGTTGCTCCAGCTGCCGAACCTGCCGGCGCCCGAGGCGCCGGACGGGCTGGACGAGACGGGCAACGTCGAGCTGCGTCGCTGGTGGCTCGGCATGGAGCGCGGTGCCTCGTTTCCCACCTTCGAGGATCACCAGCGCGTGCCGCACTGGGAGGTCGGCGTCGACCTGGGCATCCTGGACCTGGAGTCCGGGGCCAAGTTGGCCGGATCCATGTTCCCGCTCTTTCGCGGCGACGGCTCGCGGCTCATTCGAGCGCTCGGGGCCTTCGCCCTCGATCGGCACCGCGACGCCTACGAGGAGATCCGCCCGCCGACCTTCGCCTTGACCGAGACGATGACCTCGACGGGTCACCTGCCCAAGTCGGCCGACGACATGTACGCCATCGAGCGCGACGACCTGTGGGCGATTCCGACCGCCGAGGTCCCGCTGACCTCGATGCGGCGCGGAGAGATCCTCGCGCCCGAGGAGCTGCCGATTCGCCTCACGGCGCTGACCGCGTGCTTCCGGCGCGAGGCGGGCGCGGCCGGGCGCGACACGCGCGGCGTGCTGCGCGTGCACGAGTTCGACAAGGTCGAGCTGTTCAACTACCTGCTGCCGGAGCAGGCCGAGGGGGCATTCCAGGACGTGCTGGCGCGCGCCGAGGGGCTGCTCCGGGAGCTCGGCCTGACCTACCGGGTCCTGGACCTGTGCGCGGGTGACCTGGGCACGTCCTCGGCGCGCACCTTCGACCTCGAGGTCTACGCGCCCGGGGTGGACCGCTGGCTCGAGGTCTCCTCCGTCAGCTGGTTCCGCGACTTCCAGGCTCGCCGGGCGAACGTGCGCTATCGCACCGAGAGCGGCGAGACGGCCTTCGTGCACACGGTCAACGGCTCGGCGCTGGCCTGGCCGCGCATCTGGGCGGCCCTGGTGGAGACCGGGCGGCGCGCCGACGGCTCGGTCGAGCTGCCCGAGGTGCTGGCGCCCTACCTGGGCGGCCAGCGGGTGATCACTCGGCGTTCGTAGCGCTCTCGAAGCGGTATCCCACGCCGCGCACGGTGGTGATGTGCACGGGGTTCTTGGGGTCCTCTTCGACGAGGCCGCGCAGGCGCTTGACGTGCACGTCGAGGGTCTTCGTGTCGCCCACGTAGTCGTGGCCCCAGACGCGATCGATGAGGACCTCGCGCGTCAGCACGCGTCCAGGGTTCTCCATCAGCAGGCGCAGCAGCGCGAACTCCTTCTTGCGCAGCTTGATCTCCTCGCCGCGCACGTAGCAGCGTCGGGCCTGGGCGTCCAGGCGCAGGTCGCCGCGCTGGATGATCTCCTCGTCGACGTCGTCGAGTTCGTCGCGCGCCTCGCGCCGGCGGCTGACGGCGCGGATGCGCGCGACGAGCTCACGCAGCCGGTACGGCTTCGTGACGTAGTCGTCGGCGCCCAGCTCGAGCATCAACACCATGTCGACCTCCTCGCCCTTGGCGCTGACGATGATGATCGGCACGTCGCTCTGGGCGCGGATGGCGCGGCACACGTCCAGGCCCGAGACCCGAGGCAGCATCAGGTCCAGCAGAATCACGTCGAATCGCTGGGGCGCGAAGAGCCCGAGCGCCTCGTCGCCGTCTCGGGCGACGCTGACCTCGAAGCCCTCGCGTCCGAGGCCGACCTTCAGCGCGTCGATGAAGGACTCCTCGTCCTCGACGACGAGCACTCGCGTGCGGGTCTCGGCGGCCTTCTTGCTCATGGCGCGCTCGAGGGCAGCTCGAGCAGGAACGTCGAACCCTCACCCTCGCGCGACTCGACGACCACCGTGCCGCCGTGGTTGTGCGCGACGTGGCGCACGATCGACAGGCCGAGTCCCGTCCCGCCGGTCTCGCGCGCCCGACCCGGGTCCACGCGGTAGAAGCGCTCAAAGATGCGCTCCAGGTCCTTGGCCGGGATGCCCACGCCCTGGTCGGCGATGGCGATGCGCACGAGGGGCCCGACCCCCGGAGCCTCGGGCTCGACCCGCTCGAGCGACACCGTGACCGTGCCCCCGGGGGGCGAGTAGACGACCGCGTTCTCCAGTAGCGCGTGCACGGCAGACACCAGCTGGCGGCGATCGCCGGTGACCACGAGGTTGGACTCGGGTTCCTTGAAGAGAATGGTCACCTGGTGCTGCTCGGCGGCGGTGCGGATGCGCTCGAGGGCCTCGGCCACGAAGAGGGCGGCTGGCACGAGCTCACGCACTGGGGAACCCTCACTCTCGATGCGCGACAGGTCCAGCAGGTCCTCGATGATGCGGTTCACGCGGAACGCCTCGGAGTTGATGCGTTCGGCCAGTCGGCTGGCCACCGCCGGCTCGCGCTCGAACTGCAGGGTCTCGGCGAGCAGGCCGAGCGCGCCCATGGGGGTCTTGAGCTCGTGACTGACGTTGGCGATGAAGTCGCGACGCACCTCTTCGAGGCGCCGGCGCTCGGAGACGTCCTCGATCACCGCGAGCACGCCCAGGGGGCGACGTCCGTCGTCGATGACGCTGGCGTGCACGGTCAGGGTGCGCCGCGGTGGGCCGTACAGGTCCACGGTCCGCTCGGCCGAGCCGGTGGTCCAGCCCTCGGCGAGGGTCTCGGTCACCGCCTGGGCCGCGATCGCGTCACCGTAGCGGCTCGCCATCAAGGTCTCGGCCTGAGTGTTGCGGAAGAGAACCGCCCCGGACTCGTCGACCAGCACGAGTCCCAGGGGCAGCGCGTCGAGGGAACGACGCAGGCGCACCGACTCCGCGCTGGACTCGCCGACCGCCGTGGTGGCGGCGCTGGTGACCTCCTCCAGGTAGGCCAGGGCGGACTCGAGGCGCCCGTCATCCCGGTTGGGCTCGACCCCGAGGCGGGTGCCGAGCGCGTTCAGGCGCTGCACGACGGCGCGATGGCCCCGCCAGCGCAGGTAGGCGAGGCCCACGAGGAAGCCCACGACGGCCACGCCGGCGGTGGCGAGATACAGGACGATCGGCGACCAGGTGGCGGCGACGTTGCGGGTAGCGAGCAGCACGCCCGCCATTCTCGCAGACCCGTGCGGGCTCGTGGCGGTTGCGACCGTTGCGAGGTCCCTAGAGAAAGGCCCACCATGTTCTTCGCCGGAGTCACCCTCACGCCCTCGCTGACCGCGCTGCCCGGTGGTGCGGCGCTGCAGTCCCTCGCCGACGGCGTGGCCGGCTGGGCCCTCCTGGGCAGCCTGGTGGCCCTCGTCATCGGGGCCGTGCTGTGGGCCTTCGGCAGCCACTCGCAGAACTACCACCAGTCCGCCGCCGGGCGGCGCGCCGTGATCACGTCGCTGCTCGCGGCCATCCTGATCGGTGCGGCCCCGCACCTGGTCAACTTCTTCTTCACCACGGGCACGTCGGTGCACTGATGGGCGTGGGCTGCATCCTCTCGCCGGCCACCTGCCTCGCCGGGCCGATCGCGCACGCGACCTTCTCTGACCTCTTCGGCGCGCTGACGAGCTGGATGGTCGACAGCGTGGGCTGGATGCTGCGCGCGAGTGGCGCCGCGCTGGCGAGCGCGAGCGAGCCCGCCACCGTGCTCGCCTCGGCCCAGGGGCTCTACCGCACGCTCGAAGCGCTCGCACCCGCGCTCATGATCCTGGGCCTCACGGTGGCGACCCTGCAGGCCGTGCGCCACGGGGACGCGGGCTCGCTCTGGCGGGTCTATTTCGGGGTGCTGCCGGCGAGCGTGGCGGGCATCGTCCTGGCCCCGCACGTGGCCGCCTTGGTGCTGCGCGCCGTGAATGAGCTCACGGGAACCGCGGCGGCCTCGGTGCAGGCGCGCACCGGCGAGCTGGCTGCGCGGGTCAGCTCCCTCGTGGGCACCGTGCCCGGCTTCGGCCTCTTCGTGCTCGCTGGCGCCCTGGTGATCGGGTCCTGGCTGCTGTGGTGCGAATTGATCGTGCGCGTGGTCGTGCTCACCGTGCTGCTCGTGCTCGTGCCCCTCGTGGCGGGCCTGGCCGTGCTGCCCGCACTGCGGCGCGCGCCGTGGCGCCTGGGTGAGACGTTCATCGCCGTGGCGCTGGCCAAGTTCCTGGTCGTGCTGGCCCTCGTGCTCGGACTGGACGAGCTGACGGGCACGTCGGCCACCCAGGTCGTCGTCGGCGTGGTGACGCTGGCCCTGGCGGCCGGCGCGCCGTTCGTGCTGCTGCGTCTGGTGCCGGTGCTCGAGCAGTCGGCCCTGCAGCACGCCGAGGGCGTGCGCCAGCGCCTGGCCTCTTCGAGCCGGCGCGGGATCGGCCAGGCCAGTCGCGTGCTCGGCGCGATGAGCCCGGAGTCCGCGATGGCTGCGCCGGAGTCACCGGAGGACCTCGGCCTGCCGCTGCTCGAGGGCGACGGGGAGCTGGAGTTGCCCTCCCAGGAGGGTCCACCTCCGAAGGCCCCGGTGGGCGAGGGCCGGCTGCGTCACGGGCACGTGGCCTACACACGCGACCACCTGGGCCCCGTTGTGACCTGGCACTGGGATGACTGAGCCGTCCCTGGGCGAGCCCGATGCGCCGACGCGCCTCGGCGGGCTGCGCGTGCACCAGCTGGGCCTGCTGGTGCTGGGTCTGGGACTCGGCGCCGACGCCCTGGTGCGCACGGGTCGTCTCGCCGAGGCAGTCGCGGCGGGCGTTGCCACGCTGCTGGCCGCGCCCCTCGGCCCGGATCAGAGCCTGGCCGAGAGCGCCGCGCTCGCGACGGCCTATCTGCTGCGGCGTCGAGTCTTTGGCGTGTGCGTCGAGTTCGGCGAGGACGTGAGCCTGCACACCCCGGCGCCGGCGCGCACGCGGGCCTACGTCCTCGAGCACCACGGGCGCCTCGACCTGAGCGGGGCCGACGTGCAACTGGCTCGCCAGCTCGCCTCGGTGCTCGACGCCCTGGCGACCTCGCCGAGCGGGCGGCACGCCTCGGTGCACGTGCGCAGCGACGGCGAGGAGACCGAGACCGTGCTCTGTCTGAGCGCCGGGCGCCCGGGCGCCCCCTGGCGACGCGACGACGCGCGCGTCGTCTCGTTGATCGGCCCGGAGCTGGCGGGGCAGCTCTGGCTGCTGGAGCGCCCGGGGCACCTGCGCTCGGCGCGCGGGCTGTGGCGCGTCGTGCGCGCTCGCGACCTGAGTGCGGCGCGCCCGCCCCTGCTCTGGGGCCTGCAGCGCGGCTCGAGCCAGGTGATCGCGCTGCACGTGGACGTGTTGGCGGATCAGTCCGCCCGGCGCCGTGCCGCGCGCGGGTCTCACGAGAGCACCAGCAACGCGGCCACGGCCTCGTCCTTGGGCTTTCGCCAGAGCGCGCGCTCGAGCCGGCGCGTGTCACGCGTGCTGGGCCGCGAGGCGCGCGTCGCCGAGGGTCGGGCCCTCTTGCGCGTGGGCGTCTACGTCACGCTGTGGGCCGCGGATCGCGCCGACCTGGACGCGGTGACGCGTCGGCTGTACGAGCGCGCGCGCGAGGCGGGCATCCGGCTGGAGTCGGGGCGCCTGCGCCAGGCGCGCTGGTTTCGCCTGGCGCTGCCGGGGGGTCCGGGCTGGTGAGGCCGTGGACCCACTGGGCCACGACGGCCGATCTCGAGGACCTGCGCCTGCCGGCCCACGACGCGGGCACCGGGCTCGAGGGCCGGGCACTGGGTCGAGCCCTCGGCGGCGGGCCGTTCGTGCTCGATCCCTTCGACGCGTATCGGGCCAACCTGGTGGCCAACCCCAACGTCGTGGTGGCCGGCTCCATCGGTGCCGGCAAGTCAACCCTGGTCAAGATGCTCATCGATCGGGCCCTGCACCGCGGGCGTCGCGTCGTGGTCGTGGATCCGAAGGGTGAGTACGGGGCGCTGGCGGCCGACTACGGGGTCCGGCCCCTGGTGCTGGGTCGCGACGGGTGGTGCGACCCCTTCGGTGAGGACCCGCGCGCGCTGCTGCGCGCGCTGCTGGTGGGGGCCGCGGGTGCGCTGAGCGACGAGCGTCACTTCGCCCTGGACGAGGCCTGGCGGGCCCTGGGCAGCCGAGCGCCCCGGCGTCTGCTGAAAGCGCTGCTGGACGAGCTGCGCGCGGAGCTGAGCGGGCCGGCTAGCCCTCGTCGGGACCTGGCCCTGACCCTGCGCCGCTTCGTCGACGGTGACCTGGCCGGGCTCTTCGACGGCCCCGGCGAGGCGCTGAGCCTCGAGGGCGAGCTGGTCGTGCTCGATCTGTCGGCCCAGTGGGCCACGGCCTCGCTCGGGGTGGCCGCGCTGGCCGCGCTGGCCGCCGGGGCGCGCCTGGCCGATCCGCACCGGCCGGGCTATCTGATCCTGGACGAGGCCTGGGCCCTGCTGAGCGACCCGGGGGCGCTCGGCTGGCTGCGCGGCTCGTGGAAGCTCGCGCGCTCACGGGGCATCGCGCACGTGCTCGTGCTGCATCGCTTCAGCGACGTCGGCGCGGCCGGCGACGAGGGCAGCGTGGGTCGCGAGAGCGCGGTGGGGCTCCTGCGCGAGTGTGAGACCGCGTGGCTCTTCCGCCAGGGTGCCGAGGAGGCCCGGCTGATCGAGACGAGTCTCGGACTTCACCCGCGCGAAGCGGCCCATCTGGGGGTCCTGGGCCGCGGCACGGCCCTCGTGCGCTACGGCGCTCACCGCTCCCTCGTGCGCGTGATGCCCGACGCGCGCGACCAGCGCTTCATCGACACCGACGAGGCCATGCGCGCGTGAGGGGACTGGCGCTGGGCCGAGCGGCCCTCGGACCCCTGGGCTGGGGGCCCTGGCTGCGCCTCGAGGCGCGCGGCTCGCTGCTCGTGGTCGGACCCACCCAGGCGGGCAAGACCGCCTCGATCGTGGTGCCGGCCCTGCTCGACTGGGACGGCCCGGCGGTCGTCACGAGCGTCAAGAGTGACGTCGTCCAGGTGACGCGGGCCTGGCGTGAGCGCCTCGGCCGGGTCCAGGTGCTCGAGCCCGGGCGCGAGCACGGGCTGAGCTGGGACCCGCTGGAGGCGGTCGACGGGCTGCGCAGCGCCCTGCGGGCCGCCTCCGAACTGACCAGTCGCGCCAGTGCCCACGCCGACTCGGAGTTCTGGAACGCCCTGGCGAGCAAGCTGGTCGGTGCGCTGTTCGTCCTCGTGCGTGAGCGAGGGGGTGGGATCCGTGACGTCGTGGCGGCGGTGGAGTCGCGCGATCTCGAGGTGCTGGCCCGAGGTGGCGGGCAGGCCGGGCGGATGCTGGAGGACTTCTTGGCCCACGAGGCGCGCACGCTCGACGGCGTGCTGACCACGGCCGAGACGATGCTGCTGCCGTGGCGCCTGGATCAGCCCCTGGCCCGGGTGCGCGACGTGCTCGAGGGGCCCAACACGCTCTTCCTGGTCGGCCCGCGCGGCCAGCAGCGCTCCTACGAGGGGCTCTTTCGCGGGGCCCTGGCCAGCGTGCTCGAGGCTCAGCAGTTGCGGGTGGAGTCCGGTCGGGGCCACCCCCTGCTGCTCGTGCTCGACGAGGCGGCGCTGGTGGCGCCCCTCGAGGACCTGGACGAGATGGCCGCGAGCCTCGCCGGCCTGGGGGTGACCCTGCTGAGCGTGGTGCAGGACTTCGCCCAGCTGCACGCGCGCTGGGGCCCGCGCGCGGCCACCATCGTCAACAACCACACGTCACGCCTCGTGCTCGGGGGCTTGGCCGACCCCCAGGTGTCCACGTTCCTGCCCGAGGCGCTGGGACCCGGGGCCACGTCGCTGCGACGCCTGGGGCGCGGGCGTGGCGTGCTGGTGTGCGGCTCGGCGCCGGTGCGTCGGCTGCGCCTCGTGCCCTGGTGGCGCCGGCACCGACTCCGGCGCCGGGGACAGCGGGCCCTGGCTACGATGCCGAGGTGACGTCGAGCCCCGCCCTGAGCCTCGAGCGCGTCCTGGCCGTGGACGTGGGAGCCACCAACATCAAGTACTGCCTGGTCGACGCCGAGGGCGAGCTGCTGGAGTCGCCGCGGCGGCGCCCGACGCCCTATCCGTGCACGCCCGAGCGCCTGGTGGAGGTCATCGCGGATCGCATCGTGCGCGCGGAGGTCACGCGCGCCGGCGTGGGCTTTCCCGGCGAGTTCGCCGAGGGCCGCGTGGTCGGCTCGGGCAATCTGGCGCGTCCGGGCGGGGTGTCGACCCCGGTGGACCCCGAGCTGGACGCTCGCTGGCGCGGCTTCGGGCTGCAGGGCGCGCTCGTGGCCGCCACCGGGGTGGACGTGCGAGTGGTCAACGACGCGACGCTCGCGGCCCTGGGCGCGTGCACGGGGGTGGGCCGCGAGGTCGTCATCACCCTGGGTACGGGATTCGGTCTGGCCCTCATCGTCAACGGCGAGCGCGTGCGCGTGCGCGACGTGGGCGCGGCACCCTTTGACCCACAGCGCACCTACGACCAGGCCCTCGGCGAGCGCGCACGGGCCGAGGACGAGGCGCGCTGGCACGATGACGCGGTGGCGGCGATCAGCGGCTTCGTCAGCGAGTTCGACGCGGACCGCGTGCACCTGGCCGGGGGCAACGCGCGACGCGTGTCGCCCGAGATGTTCTCGCACTTCACGGTGCCCGTGTCCATCGAGGGCAACCTCGCACCGCTGCGCGGCGCGGCGCGGCTCTTCTACCCGATCTGAGCGAGCGCGAGCGCCCCGCTCAGCACGGCGCGAGCCACGCGGCGCAGGGCCTCGTCATCGATCGCGAAGTCGGGGGCGTGGTGCATCCCGGCCCCGCCCGGCGGGGCCCCGCCCACCAGCAGGTAGCAGCCGGGCACGCGGTTGAGGAACTCGGCGACGTCGTCGCTGGGCGTCACGGGGGGCGTCTCGAAGAACATCAACTCGGGTGCGTCCTCCAGCGCGGCGACGACGACGGCCTCGGTGGCCTCGTCGTTGATGACCGCGGGCGTCGATTCGTTCAGCTGGAGCGTCGCGCTCACCTCGAACTGGCCGGCGATCGCCTCCACGAGTGCGCCCAGACGCGCGAGTGCCTCGTCGGCCTGGGCGGCACTGAACGTGCGCAGCGTGCCGCGCACCACGCCCCGGCGCGGCACGACGTTGGGTGCGGTCCCGGCGGCCAGCACGCCGGCCGAGCACGCACAGGCCACCCCCGCGTGCTCGAGCCCGGCGACCACCTCGCCCAGGCGCGGTGCCAGGGCGCTGGCCGCCAGCACCACGTTGCCGGCGCTGGTGGCCATCGCACCGTGCCCGCCGGTGCCCGTCAACTCCACCGCGAAGGCGTGGGCCTGGCTCATCAGGACGCCGGGGCGCGTGGCAACGACGCCCACCGGGGCGAGGCTCGCGACGTGCGCGCCGATGGCGACGTCGGGCCTCAGGGTCTCGAGCAGTCCGCCCTCGATCATCGCGCGCGCCCCGCCGAGGCCCTCCTCGGCCGGCTGGAAGACGAGGGTGTAGGAGCCGACAAGCTCGTCGGCCGCGCGCAGGCGGGCCAGCACGTCGGCCACACCCAGGGCCGCCGCCGTGTGCACGTCGTGTCCGCAGGCGTGCATCACCCCGGGCACGACGCTGGCGAAGTCGACGTCGCTCTCCTCCTGCACCGGCAGCGCGTCAATGTCGGCGCGCACCAGGACGTGGCGGCCCCCGCGCCCGGCCAGGTGCGCGACGGCGCCGGTCTCGGTGGGACACTCGAGCAGCGCCCAGCCCAGCTCGCGCAAGCGCTCGCAGATCACCGCGGTGGTGCGGTGCTCGGCGAAGGAGAGCTCGGGGTGTCGGTGCAGGTCGTGACGGATATCGCGCATGGGCCCCTCGGCCGCGTCCAAGTGCTCACCGAGCGCGTCAGTTGTCATGGGCTGATGCTACGGGTCCACGGGGAGCCGCCTCAGTGCACCCCGCGAGGCGGACGACTCAGCGCGCCGGCCCGTTCGCCACGTCCCGTCGCCGGTCGCGCGCGAGCAGTGTGCAGATGGCCCCGGCGAGCGTCGCGGCGCCCGCGAACCAGGCCCAGGCACTGCCGGAGGCGAACAGGGCCGCGGCGATCACGCCCAGCTCGAGGCTGATCAGCCCCACCATGACCACGGCGTACGGGCCGTACTCGCGAGCGGCCTGGAGCACCTTGTCGGACTCGCTGGGCTTCCGTGACCAGAACGTGGCCAGCACCAGGCGCTTCTCGGCGGCGCTGCAGCTGCGGTAGGTCTCGAGCCCCACGGGCCCAGCGTACCGACGCCGCGTCGGCGAGTGTCTAGCGGCCGACCAGCAGCCCCTCCTCGTCCTCGGCGCTCAGCCACCAGTCGGGTGCAGGTCGTGAGCTCCACCAGGCCGCCACGTCGTCGACGCTCTCTTCGAGGGGGCGCAGACGCAGGCCGAGCGACTGGGCCCGCGCGGAGTTCAGTCGCATCAGCGTGGAGTCCTCCGGACCGTTCCAGAGGGGGAACTTCGCCGCGGCGTTCGCGCGCGCGACGAGCTCGGGCTCGAGCTCGACGACGCGCGAGCCGGCGGGGCCGACGTGGGCCAGGATTCGCTCCAGCGTCTCGACGTAGCCCGGAGCCGGATGGGGACCGGCCACGTGGACCGCACCGCTCACGCCCGCTGCGGTCACCGTGACGGTGAAGGCGCCCAGGTCGCGCGCGTCGACGTACTGCAGCGCGTGGGCGCGAGGACCCGGCACGGCCACGTCGCCGCCGCGCCGTGCCCGCGCGACCCAGTAGGGCAGGCGCAGGGTGGCGTCGCGCGCGCCGATGACGTAGGTCGGGCGCACGACGAGGGTGCTGGGACCGAAGGCCGCGAGCGCGGCGCGCTCGCAGGCCGCCTTGAGCGGCCCGTAGGTGGCCCCGGTGATCGGCCCGGCGAGGTCGAGGCCGTCCTCGCCCCAGAGCTCGCAGTCCTCCTCGGTCGCCCCGGGCCGCGTGGGTGGGCGGTAGGCCGAGATGGAGGAGATCTGCACGTGGTGCCCACCACGGCCGTCGAGCGCCTCGGCCAGGCTGGTCACGTCGTGCGGTCGGTAGGCGATGGTGTCGATCGTCGCGTCGAAGGATCGCGCGCGCAGCGCCGAGAGGTCGCCCTGTCGGTCCCCCACGAGCTGCTCGATCGAGGAGGGCAGGTCGTGGGGCGTGCGCCCACGGTTGATGAGCGTGACCTCGTGCCCGGCCTCGAGCGCGGCTCGGGCGATGGCGTGTCCGACGAAGCTGGTGCCGCCGGCGATGAGAACCTTCACGTGAAATCCCTCCTCACGAGCCACGGTAGGGGCTCTCGGCGGAGCCTCGGCCGTGGCGGGTCCTCAGGGTGGACGGCTAGGATGGGAGGCCTGGCGCACGCGGCTGTAGCTCAGCGGATTAGAGCATCGGTCTACGGAACCGAGGGTCGGGGGTTCGAATCCCTCCAGCCGCACCAGTGCGCACTCTCGCGTCAGCCGAGCCCGAGGTGATCCCGTGAGCGCCGTGACGATCTATGGGGTCCTCGCCCTGAGCTTCATGATGCTCATGTACGCCCTCGAGGCCCGGCACCGTGGTTACGTGCTGGGTTTCGCGGTGGGCTGTGCGCTCTCGAGCCTCTACGGCTTCCTCGCGGGCGCCTGGCCCTTCGGGGTGGTCGAGCTCATCTGGTCGGGCGTGGCCCTGCGCCGATTCCTGGGCTCGGCGCGCACCTGAGCGTCACGGCCCGCGCGCGGCGGCTGGGCTGACGCGGTGAACTAGATGACCGGGCGACCGAGGGCCAGTCGGCGACGCGTGTCGTGCAGCACCCAGTTCAGCGGGAAGTGACGCAGTGCGCGCGGCAGCGCCCCCCACCCGCTAGCCACGCCGCGCACGATCGCGCGCGCGAGGCGCTCGCGCCGGGCACTCCAGTTGAGCCCGAGGCCCTCGCGCAGCGGCGCGGGCAGGAAGACGCCCACGATCAGCCGGTGCAGCGGGCCGAGGAGCACGCCGAGGCGCCACGGCAGGAACCCCAGTCCCACGAAGGAGACGAGGTAGTCGCGCGTGAGCGGGTCGAATCGGGCGTGCTCCAGGCCGTCGGACCAGTAGGCGTCGAAGGCCGCCCGATCCGGCGGCCACCAGCCCGCCGGCACCTGGAGGGTGGTGCCGAGGCGCTCGGCGAGCCGGTAGAGCTCCTCGTCGAACTCGGTGAGCTCGAGGCCCGTCAGCTCGACGGCCTGGCGCGCGCCCTGGTAGAGACAGGCGGCCACCCAGCCCTGCAGCGACGGGTCGAGGGCGTCGTAGGCGACGGGATCTTCGGGCCCCGAGTGAACCCGGGCGTGCACGGCATCGATCTGGGCCCGCAGGTCGCGGCGCTCCTCGTCGGTGCCGAAGACCGCGATCCCCAGGAAGGCGAGCGTGGTGCGCGTGCGCTTGATGGGGTGCAGTGCGAGGGATCCCGAGAACACCTGGCTCGTGGCGACCGCGTGCCCGACCGGCAGCTGGGAGAGCTGCAGCACGACGTTGGCCCCCGCGGGCAGCAGGGCGACGCCGCTCATGAGGGCGTCGCTCAGGCGCGGGCTCGGGGTGCCGGGGCTGTGCACCGCGTCAGCGTAGGGGCCCGAGCGCTCAGTCGCCCAGCGCGGGGCCCCGGCGCTCGAGGTACTCGGGCACGGTGCGAAAGACGCGGGCCAGGTCGCCGAGGAAGTCGGCCAGGGGATGGCTGCGGCGCCAGTACATGGCGATCTCGCGGCGCGGCGCGGGTGGGCGAAACGGCCGGATCACGATGTCCGCTGACGCGCTGACGGGTGCCTCGACGGCCAGGCGCGGCAGGAGGGTGATGCCGACGCGCGCGGCGACCATCTGGCGCAGGGTCTCCAGGCTGGTGGCCCGGAAGCCTCGTCGCTCGGTCGCGCCGGCCCCGGCGCACACCGACAGGGCCTGGTCGCGCAGGCAGTGGCCCTCGTCCAGCAGGAGCACGTCGTGGTGCGCCAGGACCCCCACGTCGACCGGTCCACTCTCGCCGGCGAGCTCGTGGCCCCTCGGCAGCGCCAGGACGAAGTCCTCGGCGAAGAGGGGCTCCTCGTGCAGCGAGTCGTCCCGCTGGGGCCGCGCGAGCAGCGCGGCGTCGAGGCGGCCCTCGCGCAGCTGCTCGAGGAGCACGGCGCTCTTCTCTTCGACCAGCAGCAGCTCCAGATGCGGGAAGCGCTCGCGCAGGGCTCCCACGACGTGGGGCAGCAGGTAGGGCGCCAGAGTGGGAAAGAGCCCGACGTGCACCGTGCCCGACTCCGGATCGCGCGCGGCGCGCGCCGAGTCGGTGATGCCCGCAACCTCTCGCAGCGCCGCGCGTGCGTGGGCCGCGATCAGCTCACCGACCGGGGTCAGCGTGGCCTGGCGCGGGGTGCGCTCGATCAGCGTCACGCCCAGCTGCTCCTCGAGCTTCTTGAGCTGCGTCGACAGGGTGGGCTGGCTGACGTTGCAGGCTGCCGCGGCGCGCCCGAAGTGCCCGTAGTCGCCCACGGCGACCAGGTACTCGAGCTCGCGCAGGTTCACCGGCTCACCGAGGCCACGCCCGCCACGGCGGCGTCCTCGGCGGGTGCCGACGAGCGGATCAGGTAGTCAAAGGCCGAGAGGGCCGCCGTCGAGCCGGCACCCAGGGCCACGACGATCTGCTTGAAGGGAACGTTGGTGCAGTCGCCCGCGCCGAAGACGCCGGGCGCCGACGTGGCCCCGCGCTCGTCGATGAGCAGCTCGCCGCGCGCGGAGAGCGCGAGGGTGCCCTCGAGCCACTCGGTGTTGGGCACCAGCCCAATCTGCACGAAGACGCCCTCGACGTTGAGCTGATGGGTCTCACTCTCGCCACGACGTCGATGGAGCAGACCGGTCATCGACGACTCACCGAGGATCTGGGTCGTCTCGGTGCCCAGCAGCACGTCCACGTTGGGCAGGCTGCGCAGCTTGCGCTGCAGGACCTCGTCGGCGCGCAGCTGGTCGTCGAACTCGATCAGGGTGACGTGGGCGACCACGTTGGCCAGGTCGATGGCCGCCTCGACACCCGAGTTGCCGCCCCCGATGACCGCGACGCGGCGGGCCTTGAAGAGCGGGCCGTCGCAGTGCGGACAGAAGGTCACGCCGCGGTTGAGCAGCTCCTGCTCTCCCGGCACGCCCAGGCGGCGCCAGCGCGCGCCGGTGGCCACGACGACGCTGCGCGCGCGCAGGCTGGCGCCTCGTTCTAGCTCCACGCGCGCCTCGTCGCCCGGCACGTCGCCGGGCACGAGGCGCGCGGCGCGCTCACCCGTGATCACGTCTACGTCGTAGGAGGCGACGTGGGACTCGAGGTTGGCCGCCAGCGTCGGGCCCGTCGTCGCGACCACCGAGATCAGGTTCTCGATGGCGTCGGTGTCCAGGACCTGGCCACCGACGCGCTCGGCGAGCAGGCCGGTGCGCAGCCCCTTGCGCGCGCTGTAGATGGCCGCGGCGGCCCCGGCGGGTCCCGCGCCGACGACGAGGACGTCGTAGGGCGCGCGCGCGTCGAGCTCGGCGACGCGCGCCTCGTTAGAGGTGGTGCCGAGCTGGCGCAGGATCTGCTCGAGGTCCATGCGGCCCTGAGCGAAGGGCTCGCCGTTGAGGAAGACCGTCGGCACGGCGAGGACCTCGCGAGAGCTCACCTCGTCGCGGAAGCTGCCGCCGTCGATCGCCACGTGGCTGACGTTCGGATTGAGCACGCTGAGCGCGTTGAGTGCCTGGACCACGACAGGGCAGTTCTGACAGGACTGGGAGAAGAACGTCTCGAAGTTCAGCTCTCGCTCGATGGTGCGCGCCTGGGCGAGCAGGTCCTCGCTCAGAACGGGCGGATGGCCACCGACCTGGAGGATCGCCAGCACGAGGGAGCTGAACTCGTGCCCGAGGGGCAGGCCGGCGAAGCGCACGCGCTCGCCGGTCTCGGCGCTCACGACGGCCACGCTCGGTCGGCGCTCGTCGGTCCCGTCGCGCTCGAGGTGGATCTGCTCGCACAGCCCGGCGACCTCCTCGAGCAGGCTCGCGAGCTCACGCGAGGCCTCGCTGGCGTCCAGGCTGGCCACGAGGCGCACGGGCCGGTCGATCTTGGTGAAGTGGCTGCGCAGCTGTTGAGTCATCGCGGCGTCGAGCATGGGAGCCTCCAGAGTGATGAGGGGTGCCGCGGCGGCGGGACGCGCCCGCCGCCACGGCCAGGATCAGATCTTGCCGACGAGCTCGAGGGACGGGGCCAGCGTGGCCTCACCCTCTTCCCACTTGGCCGGGCAGACCTGGCCGGGGTGCTCGCGCACGTACTGGGCGGCGTGGATCTTGCGGATCAGCTCGGTGGCGTTGCGCCCGACACCCTCGGCGGTCATCTCGATCACCTGGATGATGCCGTCCGGGTCGACCAGGAACGTGGCGCGATCGGCCAGGCCCTGGCCCTCGCGCATGACGCCGAAGTTGTGGGTGACCTGTCCCGTGGGGTCGCCGATCATCGGGTAGTCGATCTTGGCGATGGTCTCGGAGGTGTCGTGCCAGGCCTTGTGGGTGAAGTGCGTGTCGGTCGAGACGCTGTAGACCTCCACGCCGATGGCCTGCAGCTCGGAGTAGTGATCGGCCAGGTCGCCCAGCTCGGTGGGGCACACGAAGGTGAAGTCGGCGGGGTAGAAGAAGACCACGCTCCACTTGCCCATCAGGTCGGCGTCGGTGACCGGCGTGAACGCGCCACGATGGAACGCCGTGGCCTCGAACGGCAGAATCTTGGTGTTGATCAGGCTCATCTCTTGTCCTTCTTGTCGGTGGGAGGGAATTGTTGATAGCCAGTGTAGATGGTAATTGCACAAATTGATATACCACGTCGATTGATTCTCTCAATGGCGGCGATTCATGGCGCACCGGGCGACGCGTGTCGTGCCTGGTGCGCGGTACTACCGTGTGACTCGAGCAAGGGGGATGAGATGACCGAGAGCGCTGAGGGCGGCCTGCCAGAGTTCGCGGACCCGCAGGGCTCGGGCGTCGCGCACCGCATCCTGGGCACCACGATGCCCGTGCTCGAGGTGCAGCTGCAGCCGGGCCAGACGATCATCTCTCAGGGGGGCGAGCTGTCCTGGATGAGTCCGAACGTCGTGATGAGCACCGCGACCGCCGGGGCCGGGGGCAGCGGCGTGCTGGGCGTGCTCAAGCGCGCCGTCGCCGGGGGCACGATCTTCATGTCCCAGTTCACGACCCAGTCCGGCTCGGGCACCGTCGCCTTCGCCGCCAAGATGCCGGGTCGCATCATGGCGATTCCGGTCTCCGCGGGGCACGAGTACATGGTCTCGCGCCACGGCTTCCTCGCGGCGACCGCTGAGGTGACGCTGAACCTAGGCATCCAGCAGAAGCTCGGCGCCGGCATCTTCTCGGGCAACGGGTTCATCCTCCAGCGCGTCGCCGGCCAGGGCACGGCGTGGATCGAGCTGTCCGGTGAACTGGTCACCTACGAGCTTGGCGCGGGCGAGAAGATCCTCGTGCACCCGGGACACGTGGGACTCTTCGAGGCGAGCGTCAACCTGGACATCACGATGGTGCGCGGGATCAAGAACATCTTCTTCGGCGCGGACACGCTCTTCCTGGCCCAGCTGACGGGCCCGGGCACGGTGCACCTGCAGAGCCTCACCCTGCCGGGCATGGCCCACGCGATGATCCCCTACCTGCCCCTCAACGAGGGCGGTGGGGGCGGGGGCTTTCAGCTCAAGCTCTAGGATCCTCGCGGAAGGCCCGCGGCACCGCCTCGATGCGGGGAATGCGCATCTTGGCGATGACGCTGCCCGGGCACGGGTGGCAGTACTGCGCGATGCCCAGGTCGCCGGCGACCGAGAGGAACATGAAGGCGTCCTCCGGGCTGAAGCCCCACTGATCCACGAGGAGCCGCTCGGCCTCCTCGCAGGCCAGCTGCATGGCCTCGGAGATGTCCCCGTCGGACGTGCCGTGGGTGATGATGCTGTCGGGGGTCTCGGTGACCGGCCAGCGACCGGAGGTCGCCTTGATCAGCTCGACGCGCACCAGGCCCACACCGGCGATCTCGACCCCGGTGCCGCAGATCTCGCCGTCACCCATCGAGGCGTGCATGTCACCGATGCCCAGCATCGCCCCGGACTGGAAGACCGGCAGGTGGACCGTGGCGCCGATGCCGTGGTCGTTGTTGTCCATGTTGCCCCCGTGCTGGCCGGCCTGCAGGGTGTGCACGGCGCCGCTCGCCGGGGACACCCCGATGACGCCGAACATCGGCTGGGCGGCGAATCGCACGGAGTCGTTCATCGTGATGACGCCGTCCTCGACGTGGAAGATGCGCGTGGCGGGCTGCACGTGGTGCCCGAGCTGGCCCCAGCCGGGCTGGCACATGGCCGAGCCATGACTCTCGGGCCGGATGTCGAGCAGCGTGACCGAGAGCGAGTCGCCCGGCTCGGCACCGCGCACCGCGATCGGACCGGTGGCCGGGTTGATGAACTCGAGGTCGATCATCTCGTGGGTGACGGCCTCGCTCGTGACCTGGCCCTGATAGCAGTCCCAGGTCTCTATCTCCAGCACGGTGCCGGGGTCCACCGTCAGCACCGGCTCCGCGTCGGAGCGGAAGTAGTACACGTGCTGGTCGCGCGTCAGGCGCATCGGGTCCATCATCTCCTCCTTGGGAAGTGGCACGCCACCGCGCGCCCGTCGTCGGCGACCTCGAGGGTCGGCTTGACGCGCCGGCAGATGTCCTGGGCGACCGGGCAGCGTGGGTGAAAGGGACAGCCCTCGGGCTTGTCCGAGGGGTCGGGAACGTCTCCGGCCAGCACGATGCGCTCGCGGGTGCGCGCGCGCCCGTCGTCGAGCTCGGGTGCCACCGAGAGCAGCGCCTCGGTGTACGGGTGCGCCGGCGCCTGGTAGAGCGCCTCGGCGCTGGCCATCTCGACGAGCTCGCCGAGGTACATGACCCCGACGCGGTCCGAGACGTGGCGCACCACGCCCAGGTCGTGCGCGATGAACAGGTAAGTGAGCCCCAGCTCGTCCTGCAGGTCGGCCATCAGGTTCAGCACCTGGGCCTGCACGCTGACGTCCAGGGCCGAGACGGGCTCGTCGGCGATGATGAGCTGCGGGTTGAGCGCGAGGGCCCGGGCGATGCCGATGCGCTGGCGCTGACCGCCGGAGAACTCGTGGGGGTAGCGCACCAGGGAGCTCACGTCGAGGCCGACCAGGCGGAACAGGTCGGCCACCCGGTCACGGATCTGCTCGGACGTGCCGCGGTGGTGCACGCGCATGGGCTCGGCCACGATGTCGCCCACGGTACGTCGGGGATTGAGCGAGGCGTAGGGATCCTGGAAGACGAGCTGCATCTCGCGCCGGTGGGATCGCAGCTGGCGGCGCGACAGGCCCGTGAGCGTCACGCCGTTGAAGGCGACCGATCCCGAGCTCACGGGCAGCAGCTGGGCGATGCAGCGTGCCAGAGTCGACTTGCCGCAGCCCGACTCGCCGACGATGCCCAGCGTCTCGCCCCGACGAATCTCGAAGGAGACGCCACCCACGGCCTGGATCCGTCCTCGGGCCCCGGCACCGCCGTGGCGCACGGTGAAGGTCTTGGTCACGTCCTGCACGTCCAGGATCACCTCGCTCACGAGGCCTCCTCGATCGCGCGGCGCAGGCGCACCTTGTCGGGCTCCTCGAGCCAGCAGGCGTCCAGATGATCATCGCCGTGCAGCGCCGGGCGCTCCTCGCAGCGATCGAAACGGTAGGCGCAGCGCGGAGCGAATGCGCACCCCTCGGGCACGTCGAGCGGGGAGGCCGGGGTGCCCGGGATGGTGATCAGGCGCGTGCGCTTGGAGTCCAGGCGCGGCACGGCTCCCAGCAGGCCCCAGGTGTAGGGGTGGCGCGGCTCGCGCACCAGCTGCGTGCGCGTGCCGATCTCCGCCGGCCGGCCGGCGTACATGACCACCACGCGGTGCGCGACCTCGGAGATGACTCCCATGTCGTGCGTGATCATCACGATTGACGAGCCGCGCTTCTGCTGGAGCTGGCCCAGCAGCTCCAGGATCTGGGCCTGAGTGGTCACGTCGAGCGCGGTGGTGGGCTCGTCGGCGATGATCAGCGAGGGCTCGCAGGACAGGGCCATCGCGATCATCGCGCGCTGGCGCATCCCGCCCGAGAACTCGTGCGGGTACTGGTCCACGCGTCGGGCCGGGTCCGGGATGGCGACCTCGGCCAGCAGCTCGATGGCGCGCTTGCGGGCCTGCTTCTTGCTCGCGCCGGTGTGCTGGCGGATCTGCTCGGCGATCTGCCAGCCCACCGTGTACACGGGGGTCAGGGCCGTCATCGGGTCCTGGAAGATCATGGCGATGTCCTTGCCCCGAATCGCGCGCAGCTCGCTGTCGGGGCGCCCGAGGATCTCGCGGCCCTCGAAGAGCACGCTGCCCTCGATGGTCACGTTGGCGTCGCGCAGGAGCCCGAGGATGGAGTACATCGAGACCGACTTGCCGGAACCAGACTCGCCCACGATGCCGACGGTCTCGCCGCGCTCAACGCTCATGGAGAGCCCGTCGACCGCGCGAATGACACCCGCGCGGGTCGCGAAGGACACGTGCAGATCCCGTATCTGAAGCAGGGGGCTCTCAGACAACTCGCACCCGCGGATCGAGGAAGGCGTAGGCGATGTCGACCACCGCGTTGGCCAGCACCACGAAGAAGGCGCCGTACATGACGCAGCCCATGATCACCGGCAGGTCGAGGTTCTGCAGCGACGTGTAGGTGAGCAGGCCCACTCCGGGCAGTCCGAAGACCACCTCGGTCAGCAGGGCCGCGCCGCCGACGAGGGCGCCGAAGTCGAGGCCGAAGAGAGAGACGATGGGAATGAGCGAGCAGCGCAGCGCGTGGCGCAGCAGGATGCGCCGCTCGCTGAGGCCCTTGGCGCGCGCCGTGCGCACGTAGTCCTCGTTGAGGGCGTTGACGAGCTCGGCGCGCAGCACACGCGCGTAGATGCCGGCGTAGAGGGCCGCGAGCGTCAGCCAGGGCATGATCAGGTGCAGCGCCCACTCACCGGGGCTCTGGGTGAGTGGGACGAAGCCCGACGGGGGCACCCACGAGAAGATCGAGTGGTGCAGTCCGCCCTGGGTGATCAGGTTGACGACCTCACCGAGCCAGTAGGCCGGAACCGAGACCGCGGCGATGCCCACGAACATGATGATCGGGTCGATGAATCGGCCCCGGTTGGCGGCGGCGATGACACCACCGGCGACGCCGAGGATCATCCAGATCACGGCGGCCCCGATCACCAGGGAGAGGGTGACGGGAGCGGCCTGGGTGATCTGGGGAACGACGCGCGAGCCGATGTTCACGTAGCTCGAGAGGTCCTGCTTGATGAACAGGTGGTCCATCATCAGCGCCCAGCGGATCGGCAGGGGCCGGTCCAGTCCGAACGCGTGGCGCACCTGGGCGATGATCGCCGGCGTCGCGCTGCGTCCGGCGATGCGCGCGGCCGGGTCCACGCCCGGAGTGGCGAAGAAGATGAGGAAGACCAGCACCGAGATGGAGAACATCACGAGAATGGCCGAGGTGATGCGGCGCACGGCGAACCAGAGCATCAGACGGAGCCCCGGAGTTTGGCCTTCGGGTCGAAGGCGTCGCGCGCGCCGTCACCGAGGATGTTGAGCGAGACCGCGGTGATGACGATCATGACGCCCGGGGCCAGCGCCACCCACGGGCGCGTGTAGAGCAGTCCCAATCCGTCATTGATGATCGTGCCCCAACTGGCCGCGGGCGGCTGCACGCCGATGGAGAGGAACGACAGGGCCGACTCTGTGAGCATGTTGAAGGCCACCATGAGCGGGAAGAAGACGATCACCGACGGCATCGTGTTCGGCAGGACCTCCCGGGTCAGGATCCGCCAGTCCGAGGCGCCAGAGCTGATGGCCGCCTGGATGAACTCGCGCTCGCGTAGCGACATGGTGAGCCCGCGAATCGGGCGCGCGACGTAGGGGACGTAGACCGCCGCGATGATGAAGATCGGCAGCCAGAGAGAGCCCGGACCGATGTGCAGTGGTCCGAGGTTGAGCCCCGAGGTGAGCAGGACCACCGACAGCGAGATCGCGAGCAGGTACACGGGGAAGGCCCACACGATGTCGAAGATGCGCGAGAGCACCCAGTCGATGACGCCGCCGAAGTAACCGGCCAGCATGCCCAGCACCGCGGCCACGGCACAGCACAACAGCGCCGACGTCGAGCCGATGAACAGCGAGTTGCGTCCGCCGTAGAGGAGCCGGGCGAAGACGTCGCGGCCCTGGTTGTCGGCGCCCAGGAAGTAGTGGTGCAGGTCCCACGTGGGTCCGATGGGCGTGACGCCGAGTCCCAGGCCCTGCGTGTTGGGCTGCAGGATGGGCACCTGGTGGCCCCCGACGAGCGTCGTGCCGTTGAGGTTCGAGGTGAAGGGGTTGGTGTGGGCGATGTCGTGGGCGTAGAAGGGCGCTAGCAGGGCCGACAGGATGACCAGGGTCAGCACCGCGAGCGCGATCATCGATGCGCGGTTGCGCCGCAGCTGGCGAAGCGACGACCGCCAGGGGCTGTCGCCCCTGGCGGTCGTCCGTGCGGTCACTGCCGCGTCGCTCACGTGGCTACTTGACCCAGAGTTGGTCGACCAGCATGTAGAACTGCTTGGAGAACTGGTAGTCGCCCGTCCCCTTGGACAGGAAGTCGATCAGCTTCGGGTTGAACTCCGGCACCCAGGGCGCGTACTTGGTCATGATCGTCTTGTCGATCTGTGCCCAGAGCGCGTTGCCCTGCGTCGGGTTCGTCAGCATCAGCGTCTCGGCCCGGGCCATCTGGGCGTCCACCGACTTGTTGCAGAAGCCCGCGATGTTGATCGAGTTGTCCGAGCCCGGGTGGAACTGCGAGCAGCTCAGCAGGATGTCGATGAAGTCCGAGGCCGCGGGGTAGTCCTGGTACCACTGGGTCTCGGCGATCTGGACCTTGTTCTTGGTGTTCTGGATGTAGGTGAACTGAATGTTGGGCGACAACGGCTTGAGGGTTGCCTTGTAGCCGATCGAGTTCAGCACGGACTGCAGGTACTGGCCCAGGGCCAGGTCCACGGTGTCGGTCTGGGCCACCACGCCCACCGACATGCCCTTGGTGCCCGAGGCGGCGACCAGGGCCTTGGCCTTGGCCAGGTCCGGACCGACGTACGTCGAGCCATGGCCGGACTGGTATGCGCAGTAGGGCACGTAGCCAGGGAACCCGGGTGGCAGGATCTGGCACGTCGGCGTCGCGAGCTTGGTGCCGCCGTAGAGCTTGACGGCCGAGTTCTTGTCGAACGCGTAGTTCACCGCCTGGCGCGCCTTCAGGTTGTTGAACGGTGGGATGTTCACGTTCATCGTGATGTACCAGGTTGAGGTGAGCGTGTTCACGTGCAACTGGGAGGCGTACTTGTCGGACAGCTGGGCGAGGCGGTCCGACGGGATCGGGTCGAACATCCAGTTCGCCTGGCCGTTCTCCACCATCGTGACCTCGGACTCAACGGTGTTCGAGAAGAGCTGGTCGATCTCGTTGGGGTAGCCCTGGGGCTGAGCGGCGGCGCTCCAGACCTTGAAGTACGGGTTGCGCACCATCACGAGCTTGGTGTTCGGGTTGTCTGACTTGAACATGTAGGCGCCGGTGCCCGGGATGGGAGTGGTGCCCATGTCGTGGCCCGGCGTGGAGGCGGGCAGGATCGATCCGAAGGGCACCGCCAGCTGGTCGAGGAACTCCGCGTCCGGCTTGACCAGGTTCACCACGATCGTGTTGGTGGACGGGTTCACCGTCACCCCGCCGCTCAAGGTGCAGGTGGCGGGCTTGCTCAGGCAGGCGCTGGCGCCCACGATGCCGGCGTACCAGCTGCCCGCGTTGGGGTTCGCGACCTTGAAGAGGCGCTGGAACGAGGCCTGCACGTCCTTGACGGTGACGGTCTTGCCGTTGGAGAACTTGATCCCCTTGCGCAGCACGAAGGTGTACGTCTTGCCCCCGTTGGTCACCTTGGGCAGGGCGACGGCCAGGTCGGGCACGACGTCAAAGGAGCTCTCACCGCTGGTCTTGCGAAAGCTGACCAGCCCGTCGTAGGTGGCCTGGTACAGCTGCCAGTACTGCAGGGTGTAGTTGACCTGCGGGTCGAGGGTGCCGGCCGCGGAGGAGGCGAGGAGCTTGAGGGTCCCTCCGGCGTGCGAGGGCTGGTACGTGAGCGCCGGACCGGTGCCCGACGACGCCGCTTGAGCGCCGATCTGTCCCAGTGCCACTCCGGACACTGCAAGTGCGGCGGCGCAGGCCGCCCCCAGCCATCGAGAGCGCAGTCTCATGGTGTCTCCCCAGTTCAGTACTTGACGGTAGCCCGCCTCGCGTGAGCATAGCCAAGGCGTCCGCGCCAGCGATAGTGCGCTCGAGGTGTTCGAACCCCAGGCTCACTGGCGCATCGGACGGTGTTTTGGCGGATCGTTGATGGCGCCCCGTGGCGAGTGGGAGAGTGAGTGCATGATTCGACACATCGTGGTCCTGGAGTTGGTGAGCGAGGAGGCGGAGTTGCGCGCCACCCAGACCCAGGAGCTCATCGAGCGCCTCGAGGCGTTGAGCGACCTGCCCGGAGTCATATCGATTCGAGTCCACGAGGATCTGGGCTTGGTGCCCGGGCACTGGCCGCTCGTGCTCGTGTCCGCCTTCGAGGACAACGATGCGCTCGTGGCCTACCAGGCCCATCCGCGCCATCGCGAGGTCCTGGCGTGGATGAACTCCGGGGTGATCGGCGCGCGCGCCACGGTGGACTACGTCGACGAGTGAGTCCGCGGGTGCGCCCGGGCTGACGCGCATCGTCGTCTGGAACATCCGCAACGGTGGGGGCCGCCGAGTGACGGGCATCGCAGCGGTCCTCGACATGCTCGAGGCCGACGTGGTGGTCATCTGTGAGTACACGACACCGCTGGGGCCCACGCTGATCCACGCTTTGTCCGAGGTCGGCTTCGATCACGTCGTGCACACTGATCCTCCGGGGGAACGCTCCGGCGTCTTGGTGGGCGCCCGCAGTGAACTCGTCCTGGGCGAGGTGCGAGGTGCTCCACGCCCGGAGCGCTTCCTGCACGTGATCGTGCCGCGCGCTCAACTCGAGATCGCGGCCGTTCACGTGCCCAGCGGCGCACACGACACAGACGAGCACGTGCGCTTCTGGGATTGGCTCCGCGCGGCGGCCGCCGGTCTGGCCGCGCGCGACAGTCTCATTTGCGGTGACCTGAACAGCGCGGCGTGGGACTTTGACGATCGAGGCGAGGTCACCGCCGCCGACCCGGCGCTGACCCGACTGCTGGGCGCCGGCTGGCATGACGTGTGGCGCGAGGAGAACCCCACGATGAGCAAGTCGAGTTGGTGGGCGCGCGACGGCGAGGGGTTCCGTCTCGATCACGCCCTGGCGAGTACCCGGCTTCTCGCGCGACTGAGCGACGCGCACTACGTCACTCGCGTGGGCGGAGTGTGCCTCGCCCATCCGCACGAAGTCAGCGACGGGTGCGGGCGTCGAGCGTTGTCCGACCACGCCGCGCTCGTCGTGGAGGCACGCGACGAGCGCGGCGTGGTGGGTGCCTAGTGGTGGTGCCCTTGTCCGAGCTTGTCGGCGACGTGCTCCCACTCACGACTGAAGCGATAGGAGTGCTGCAGCGGCGGCTGGGGTGCCTGGTACTCGATCCAGCGCACCAGCCCGTCGCTGCGGTTCTCGAATCCGTGGTCGGCTCCGACCCCGGCCCAGAGCACGTCGCCCGGGTGCAGGACGAGCTCATCGCCGTCGACCAAGGCGTGGACCTCGCCCTCGACGAAGACGTAGGCCTCCTCGAAGGGATGGTCGTGCGGGTGGGCGATTGCCGTGGGCTGGTAGTCGACGATGAAGACCGTGTGCAGTTGGGCGCCCACGCGCTGGTCGATCAGCATGCGCACGCCGATCCCGCTGTAGGCGAGCAGGGCCGTGGCCATCGATGGAGACGCAGTCGGGTCGTTCACGCCCGAACCACGTGCCAGGCGCCCGAGGTCCATCGAGTGCCCGTCGAAGCGAACGGCGTGCTGGTTGCGCGGGTCACGCATGTCGGGCACCACCGGCGTGGACTCAACGAGTGACTCGCCCGTGAAGAACGTGTCCTGACGCCGAGAGTCGTCCAGGTCCCCGGGGGCGTGGACCTGCATGTATCGGGCCCCCTGGTCGAGCGCGCGCAACGAGTACGTGACGCCCACGGGGATCACGATGCAGTGATCGGGTCCGAGCCAGGTGGTCCCGCCCAACATCGTGATCGTGAGTGCGCCGGAGAGGACGTAGAGGCTCGATTCGAAGGAGTGCACGACGGTCCCGATCGCGCCGCCTGCCTCGAGGTGTCCGACGAAGAGGCCCATGTGGGGCGAACCCGTGGCGCGGCTGATCAGCGTCTGCTGGGTGAAGCCCGTCGAGCTCGCGGCGTAGGCCGCTGGCGTCGCCGCCGCCGCATCGTCGATCCTGGTCAGGTAGTACATGTCGCCCTTTCGCTACTTGAGGAGCCACCCGCCGTCCATGGCGAGGTTGACGCCATTGACGCCGGTGTTGTCCAAGAGGAACTCCACTGAGTGCACAATCTCGGCCATCGTCACGAGGCGCCCCAGCGGCGTGCGGCTGACGATGTTGCTGTTGTCCTTGTTCTCCCAGTAGGGGCTGTCGCCGATGATGCCGGGGTGCACCGCGTTGATGCGTACCGGCGCGAGCTCGGTGGCGAGCGAGTGAACGATCCCGACGACGCCGCCGTTGACCGTTGACACGGTGGTCGAGCCCGGGTAGGGCCGCTCGAGGGCGAGACCACCGAAGAGGACGATGGAGGCCTGCGGGCTGAAGCGCTCGCGCAGCACGTGGATCGCCTCGGTGTAGCCCACGAGCTTCAGGGTGACGAGTCGCACGGCGCGCTCGACGCTGTAGTCAGCGATGGTGTTCGAGTCGCGCTCGATCGCGGAGATCACGAGGTCATCAACGCGCCCGACGCTCGAGAGCGCGTCCTTGATCGTCTCGGGTTCGGAGAGATCGAGCGCTAGGCCAGTGACCCCCATGCCGATGTCCGCCGCGGCAGCCGAGGCGCTCTCGGTGCTGCGTCCGGTGAGATAGACCGTCGCCCCGCTGGAGGCGAGCGACTTGACGATTTCTCGGCCGATTCCCTGCGTTCCCCCCAGCACGATCGCCGTGCGTCCCGAACGATCCATTGTCACCTTCCCCCTGTTCAACTGTTCAGTGTTGTCGAACATACATGAATCGTCGCCGTCGTGCTCGGTTCGTGGCCGAAGGTGCCGTCGGCCGGGCCGCGGAGCCTTAGAGATCCATGTTTTGACGCCTCGTGACGAGCGAGTGACATCCCACGTCCGCTCGATGGCTGTCCCGCCTGTGGACGGCCTGTACAGCGACCCTGTACAAAATTGAACACGGTGCTACGCTCAGCGCCAGTCAGAGGGGGAAAGGGAAACGCAATGACTGAACTCAAGACTTCTACGGGCGAGTCGCTTGAACGCGGCCGTCCAGTCGTCTTCCGACGGGGCCTGGTCATCACCATGGACGGCGCGCATCGGGTGATCAAGAACTGCGACGTTGTGGTGGTCGACGGTGTGATTAGGGAAATCGGACCGAACCTCGCGGCGCCGGACACGGCGTTGGAGATTGACGCGTCGGACGGGATCGTTATGCCGGGCATGATCGACACCCACCGTCACATGTGGCAGACCGCGATGCGGGCTTACGGCGCGGACTGGACGTTGTCGCAGTACTTCGTCTGGTACTACCTGCAGCACGGCAAGAGCTTCCGGCCCCAGGACGTCTACGCGGGAAACCTGCTCTCCGGCCTGGAGGCGATCGACGCCGGCGTTACGACATCGGTGGATTGGTCGCACGGTCTGCAGACGACCGAGCACGCCGACGCCGCCGTCGACGCCCTCGAGGCGGTCAGTGGACGCTTCGTGCTCGCCTACGGCAACATTCAGCGGGGCCCGTGGGAGTGGACCACCGAGCCGGCGTTCCGGGACTTCTATCGTCGTCGCTTTGACGGAAAGGGCGACCGCTTGGGCTTTCAGATCGCCTTTGACGTGACCGGCGACCCGAGCTTTCCTGAGAAGGCGGCCTTCGACGTAGCCCGCGAGCTGGGCGTGGGCGTCACGACGCACGCGGGTGTGCGCGGGGCAACCGGAGACGACAGCATTCGCCTGATGCACGAGAACAACTGCATGGGACCGAACACCATCTTCGTGCACGCCTCGACGCTCTCGGACGATTCGTACCACCGCATCGCGGCCTCGGGGGGGCACGCGTCCGTGTCCACCGAGAGCGAGCAGAGCGCCGGGCAGGGCTATCCCTCGTCCTGGAAGCTGCGCCAGTTCGACATTCCGATCTCGCTCAGCCACGACACCAGCGTGTGGTGGAGCGCTGACCTGTTCACCGCGATGCGCACCACGATTGGCGCGGACCGTTCGCGCCAGCACTTCGAGGCGCACCTGAAGGACGAGACCGTCACGAACCTCGACCTGCGCTGCGAAGAGGTCCTGCACTGGGCGACGCGCGGTGGCGCGGCGGCGCTGGGCATGGAGTCCAGCGTCGGCAGCCTCGAGGTGGGCAAGCGCGCCGACATCGTGCTGCTGAAGAACGAGCACTCGCCCGCGATGTTCCCGATCATCAACCCGTACGGGCACGTCGTGATGCAGGCCCAGCGCAACGAGGTGCACACGGTGCTGGTCGACGGCAACGTGGTCAAGCACGACGGACGTCTGGTGGGCGCGGACCTCAAGCGCGCTCGCCAGCTCACGGACGAGACGGTCTCGTACCTGGCGGACACGCTGGGCGAGGAGGCCTGGAACGGCGGGATGTTCCCGGAGGTCCCGGAGCGCCAGAAGCGCGAGAATCCGTACCAATACACGAAGTAGCGCCTCACCTTCCTGGTGAGTGGGCATCGAGGGCCGGCCGCGCTGCGGCCGGCCCTCAGCGTTCACCGAGGGGTGTTCAAAAGTGTTCGGTATCACTTGACACGTTTAGTGAACATCGCTAGTGTCACCGCGTTGGCCGTGAATCGGCCCTCGAAGAGGGCGGCGGTTGACACCGGTCGTGCGTGAGGTGCGTTCGACGGAAAATGAGGGGGGAGCACCAATGGTGAGATCCAGGATGCGCTGGCTGTCCACGACGGCCGTCGGCGCGCTGTGCCTGTCGACGGGACTCGTGAGTTTGAGCACGTCAGCCCAGGCAGCAGCGAAGAAGAAGGTGTACCACGTTGCGTACATGTCGTACGCCGTGGCCAATAGCTACGACGCGCCGATGCTTGCCGCCGCCAAGGCAGTTGCGGCGGCTGACGGAGTGCAGGTCACCGTCTTTGACGCCAACAACAGCCCGACGACGCAGGTCTCGCAGTTGCAGGACGTCATGAGTTCGGGCAAGTACCAGGGCGTCGTGCTCCAGCCGATCTACGGCGCGGCGGAGATCAAGACGGTGCGCCAGGTGATCGCCCACCACATCAAGGTCGTGAACATCGACCAGATCCTCGGCCTCAAGTACACGACTGACAAGATCCAGGTGCCCGGCCTGTCGGGCAACGTGGTGTTCTTCCCGTCCAAGATCGGCACTCAGCTGGCCGTGCTGGCCAACAAGGCGTGCGCCGGGGCGAATCCGTGCAACATTGGCCTGGTCCACAACTACAAGGGCTACGAGCCTGACGCCGCGGTGAGCGCCGCGTTCGCCACACAACTGGTCAAGTATCCCAACGACAAGGTCGTGGACGAAGTGGACGGCCTGTACCAGGTCGGTGCCTCCACCACCCAGGTGCAGAACATGCTCCAGGCCAATCCGGGTCTCAACGTCATCGTCGGCTCGGACCAGAACTGCGAGGGCGCACAGATTGCCCTGGGAACTGCCAAGACGACCAAGCTGGTCTGCTACGGCGCCAGCGCGGCGAGCGTTCCCGGGCTGAAGAGCGGTCTGTGGTTCGCCGACGTCGCCCAGATGCCGGCAACGGAGGGTCAGCTGGGAATGGAGATGGTCATCCGGGCCATGAGGACCGGCAAGCCGCAGGGTTCGAAGAACCCGGTCGCGGGTCTTCCCAACGGTGGCGTGATCACGGCTGCCAACCTGAGGACGTTCACGCCCGAGTGGCCGGGTTGATCCCCGCGCCTCGCAGGTAGCACGACCGACGTCAGCCTGACTTCGCGGAACTGAGCTTCGATGTCAGAGAGCGATTCCATGGACGGGGACCACCGGACCGCCGGCGCTCCCGGTGACGACCTAGTCGTCACCGGGGTGTCGAAGCGGTTCGGTGGTGTCCCGGCCCTGAGTCAGGTCTCGGTCACGATCAAGGCGGGCACCGTTCACGCACTCATCGGAGAGAACGGAGCGGGCAAGTCCACCCTGGGCAAGATCATCTCGGGGGTGATCGAGCCCGACGAGGGCAGCGTGGTGCTGGGCGGTGCGCCACTTCACATGCGCTCGCCCCGCGAGGCCATGGCGCACGGAATCGTCACGATTGCCCAGGAGCTGGCCATCGTGCCCAGTCTGAGCGTGGCCGAGAACGTGTACCTCGGGGCCGAGGTGGCGACCGGAGGATTCGTGCGCCGGCGTGAGGCGCGTCGTCGTTTTCGCGAGCTGGCTCAACGGGTCGGCTTCGATTTGCAGCCCGACGTGCCCGCGGGTGCACTGTCCACCGCCGACAAGCAGAAGGTGGAGATCATGCGCGCTCTCTCGCGCAACGCCTCCTTCGTCGTCATGGACGAGCCGTCAGCGGCCCTCTCGAGTCACGAGACCGCGGCGCTGCACCACATCATTCGCTCCTTGACCGCGCAGGGTACGGCGGTCATCTTGATTTCACACTTCCTGTCCGAGGTGCTGTCGCTCTCGGACACGATCACCACCCTGCGCGACGGCCACTTGATCCGAACGGTGGAGGCGTCGGGGGCGACGGAGGACTCCTTGATCGAGGGCATGCTGGGACGGTCGCTGTCCGCGGCGTTCCCCGACAAGACGCCGGCACCACCGGACGCTCCGGTCGTGCTGGACGTGAGTCACCTGTGTGCTCCCAAGGTGGAGGACTGCTCCTTCGTGCTCCATTGCGGCGAGATCCTGGGGATCGCCGGGCTGGTGGGTGCCGGCCGATCAGAGCTGGCGCGAGCGATCCTTCGCGACGCGCGCTCGTCGGCTGGCTCGGTGCGTCTCGACGGTCAGGAGTTGGCCGGGCACAGCCCGCGCCGGGCCATTCGCCGGGGTCTCGTGCTCATACCCGAGTCGCGCAAGGAGATGGGCCTGCTGATGGGTCGCTCGGTGCGCGAGAACATCTCGCTGTCACGCCTTGACCTGGTGAGTCGCGCGGGCTGGGTCGCACGACTCCGCGAGCGGCGCGAGGTGGCCGCTCTGATGAGCAAGACCACCGTGAAGGCGGCCGACATGGGGTTGCCCGCGACCATGCTCTCCGGCGGGAACCAGCAGAAGTTGCTGTTCGCTCGCTCGGTGATGTGCGCTCCCACGGTCCTCATCGCCGATGAGCCCACCCGTGGTGTCGACGTGGGATCCAAGCGCGCCATCTATGACCTGTTGGTCCAGATGGCCCAGGACGGGATGGGGATCATCGTCATCTCGTCGGAACTGGAGGAGGTGCTCGGACTAGCCCACCGAGTACTCGTGATGCGCCACGGCCGAATCTCGGCCGAGCTGACGGGCCCGGACATGACTGAAGGCGCTGTCCTCGCGGCCGCCTTCGCCGAGACCAGTGCCAGCTGAGGAGACGAGATGACCAGGCACACAATGAGCAACGTGGCCCCACCCACCGACCTCGAGGCCGTGGCGTCCGGAACGCGCGCGTCGCGACTCATGCAGTCGTGGCGCATGGCGGGGATCTTCATACCCTTTCTCATCCTCTTCATCGTCCTGTCGATCACCAGCTCGGCCTTCTTGCACACCGCGAACCTGATCAACATCCTTGATCAGCAGGCCTCGACTCTCTGCATCGCCGCGGCGGGCACTCTCGTGCTCGTGGCCGGGGGCATCGACCTCTCGGTGGGCTCGACCTACGCCCTAGCCGGAGTGACGGCGGGCCAGATCGGCCAGCACCACTCCATCTTCATCGCGATCGCGGTGGCCCTCGCCATCGGCCTGCTGGTGGGCCTGGTCAACGGCGTGGTCGTCACCGTGTTCAAGATCAGCCCGTTGATCACCACGTTGGCAATGTCCTACGTCATCGAGGGGCTCGCCCTCAAGATCACCGCGGGCAACCTGATCCTGACCGGCAATATCCCGGGCTTCACCACCTTCGCGACGGCGACGTTCCTGAGCGTGCCCAGTGCCGTGTGGATGACGGCCGTCTTCGTCGTCGTCCTCGCTCTGCTGCTGTCGCGCACGACCTTCGGACGCTACGTCGTGGCCGCCGGCGGCAACGCGGAGGCCGCGCGCTTGGCCGGCGTGCGAGTGGGTGGCATCAAGATCACCACCTTCGTTCTGAGTGGTCTCGCCGCCGCACTCGGCGGCGTCATCGACGCCTCGCGCCTCGGCAGCATCCTGGCCAACAGCGGCGGCGCCGGCCTGTCCTTCACCGTGCTCGCGGGCATCGTCGTCGGTGGCACGTCGATCGCGGGTGGCGAGGGCTCCGGCTGGCGCACCGCGATCGGTGTTCTCTTCATCGCGCTGATCGGCAACGGGTTCGACCTGCTGGGAGTGGACCCCAACTGGCAGCAGATCGTCCTGGGGCTGATCCTGCTGGTGGCAGTGGGCTTGGACATGTGGACGCGCCGGGCGCGTCGGTAGGTAGTGAGCGGCGGCGACGTCGAAAGAGGAGGAACCATGGGAGTTCACACGCACGGCACGAACAACGTGGACTGGGAGGCGCGTGTCGACATGCCGCGCCTGCGCGAGGCGCGCCTGGCGCGCCTGCAGGCTGAGCTCGAGCGCTCGGATATGGGCGCGCTGCTGACCTTCGACTTCCACAACATCCGCTACATGACCGGCACCCACATCGGCACGTGGGCGATGGACAAGCTGATCCGATTCGCGCTCCTGCCGCGCGGTGGCAAGCCGGTCGTGTGGGACTTCGGCTCGGCCGCTCGGCACCACCAGATGTACAACCCGTGGCTGAGCGGCGTGCAGGTCCTGCCCGATGGCTCCCAGGTTCCCTACGAGGGCGCGCGCGCGGGCATCTCGACGCTGCGCGGGGCCATCCCTCCGGCGGCCGACCGGGCGGGCTCGGTGGCCGAGAAGGTCAAGGAGGTCCTGGCCCAGTACGGACTGGCGAACGAGCCCATCGGCGTGGACATCATCGAGATGCCGGTGTTGACGGCCTTCGCCAAGGAGGGCATGACCCTCGTCGACGGTCAGCAGGTCTTCCTCGCGGCGCGGCGCATCAAGACCGGCGACGAGATCACCCTGCTGACGCAGGCGGCCTCCATGGTCGACGCCGCCTACGAGGAGCTGTACACGTTCCTGCGCGCGGGCGTGCGCGAGAACGAGTGCGTGGCGCTGGTCAACAAGACGCTCTACGACCTGGGCAGCGAGCACGTCGAAGGCGTGAACGCGATCTCCGGTGAGCGCTGCAGCCCGCACCCGCACGTCTACTCGGACCGGCTGATCCGCCCCGGGGACCCGGCGTTCTTCGACATCCTGCACAGCTTCAACGGGTACCGCACGTGCTACTACCGCACGTTCGCCGTGGGCAGCGCCTCCGTGGCCCAGCGCGACGCCTACACGAAGTGCCGCGAGCTCATCGACACGGCGATCGCCATGGTCAAGCCGGGCGTCACGACGGCCGACGTCGTCGCGGTCTGGCCCCGGGCCCAGGACTTCGGGTTCCCGTCAGAGGAGGCCGCCTTCGGTCTGCAGTACGGCCATGGTGTGGGCCTGTCCATCTGGGAGCGGCCGATCTTCAGTCGCATGATCTCCTTTGAGCACCCCGAGGTCCTCGAGGAGGGCATGGTGTTCGCCCTCGAGACCTACTGGCCCGCCAAGGACGGCTGGTCGGCGGCGCGCATCGAGGAGGAGGTCGTGGTCACGGCCACGGGCTGCGAGGTCATCACCAAGTTCCCGGCGGAGGAGCTGCTGGTGGCCGGTCAGCGCTACTACTCCGCGGGCGGCTCTTTGAGCGAGTTGCGTGAGTCGCAGTCGAACCTGAACACCTCCTGGGGTCGGGGCGAGTGACACGTCGCCGGCCGGACTAGTTGAAGGCGCTCGGTATGATGCCGACATCGGATGCCCGTGGGTGTCGTGAACGGTTGGTCGCGTGCGGCACCGAGGGAGAGGCGGGCTGATGTCGACCAGCGAGGCAGCGGGTGTCACAGCGCGAGGCGGCGTGGAGCGCGCCAGCGCCGACTCGGTCGGCGCGCGACTGCGCGCTCGCCGCGAGGCTCAGGGAGTCTCGTTGCGCCAGTTCGCGCGCCAGCTCGACGTGTCGGCCTCCTTCATCTCCCAGCTCGAGACGGGCAAGGCGCGACCCTCCGTGGCCACGCTGTACTCGATCTGTGCGGCGTTGGACATGTCGATCGACGAGCTGTTCGCCAGCTCGGTGGGGGTCGATGGCGCCGCGCCGGACGCCGAGCGAACCGCGAGCGTGCTCACGGGCGGGGTTCGCGACGTCCTGCTGCGCTCCTGGGGCGCGTCGGGCGAGGAGCCGACGAGCTCGCCGCTCGTCTCACCGCGCGAGCGTCGGTCCCTGGTGCTCGACTCCGGTGTCGTGTGGCAGCGTCTGACGGCGAGCAATCACGCGTTGTCGGACTTCATGTTCGTTCGTTATGACGTGGGCGGCAGCTCAACCTCGGATGGACGCCTCATCCGTCACTCCGGCACCGAGTACGGCTACGTCATCTCCGGCGAGCTCGAGGTGACGCTGGGCTTTGAGACCTACCGAATGGGGGCGGGAGACTCGATCTCCTTTGACTCGGAGGTTCCCCATCGCCTAGTCAACGTGGGTGACGTGCCGGTCGAGGCGATCTGGTTCGACTTGCACCAGGCGCACCGCAGCCCGTAGGGCACTTCGGTCGCACGCCTAGTCGATCGCCGCGAGGCTCTCGGCCGTCACCTCGGCGTGCGCGCGCAAGTCGAAGCCCCCGGTGAAGAGCTCGCGGCACGCCGTGACCACGTCGGCGTCATAGAGCGTGCCCGCGCCGCGACTGATCTCATCTAGGGCCGCCTCGACGCCCAGCGAGCGTCGATAGGGTCGGTCCGAGGCCATGGCCTCGACGACGTCGGACACCGCGACGATGCGCGCGGGCAGACTGATCTCCTTGTCGCGCAGCCCGTGGGGGTAGCCGCTGCCGTCCAGGCGCTCGTGGTGCTGGAGGGCCACCTCGGCGATGGGCCACGGCAGCTGGGCCTGAGAGAGGATCTCGTGGCCCGCAGCGCAGTGCGTCTTGACGAGGTCGAACTCCACGTCAGAGATGGGCCCCGGCCTCGTCAAGATGTCCGCGGGTATGACCACCTTGCCCACGTCGCAGACCTCGGCGCTCTGGCGCACGAGCTCGATCGTGTTCGAATCCAGGCCCAGGCGCGTCGCGATGGCGTCGCTCAGGCGGGCCAGGCGGGCCTGGTGCCCCGCCGTGTGCGGGTCACGCCGCTCAGTCAACTGACTGAGGGCGGCCAGTGTGCCGTTGAAGGCGGACGACAGCTGCTGGATGGAGTGCACGTGCTCCAGACCAAAGGCGATCTGGCGCGTGACGGCCTCCATCGCTGCGACGACCTCGTCGTCAAACCAGTAGCGGTCGGCGTCGTAGATGGTCAGGCACATCCGTTGGCCGTTGAAGGTGAACGGCAGGGCAATCGACGAGCCCAGACCGAACGTCGCCGCCCGTTGTCGCCACAGCTCGGTGTAGGCGTTCACCGGCAGGTTCAGACCGACGCGGGCCTGCCCGGTGCGCAGGGCGGTGCCGGTGGGGCCCATGCCGCTGTCCTTGTTGCCCCACCACGTGATCATGCCGTCTTCTAGGTAGTCGGTCGCCCCGGCGGCGGCGACGATGTCGATGCCCTCGCCGTCGGACGCGGCGGCGCCGACCCAGGCCAGCGCGTACAGGCCGGGATCGATGATGGCCTCGCAGACGGCTCGCAGGCATTCTCGGTCGTTGCGTGCGCTGATCATTGCCTGGCCGATCGCGGTGCTCAGAGTGAGCGCCAGGTGTTCGCGAAAGCCGTGGGAGGCGTCAGTGAACGTGACGACGACCCCGCGACGTGCCCCGGTCAGCTCGACGAAGTCGGTGTCCACGAGCAGCCACCGACGGGCCCGCTCTCGGTTGCTCGTGCCGATGAGCACGCCACGCAACTCGCGTCCGGTGCGCAATGTCGTGTCGATCGGCAGCTCGCCGGGGCCCAGGGGGGTCCCGTCGGGGCGCACCACGTCCCACATCGCACCGCGCAGGCCGCTCTCGTCGTACTGCGCGGCGCCCACGCCGAGGATCTCGAGCGCTCGAGCGTTGGTGTCGATGACTCGACCGGTCTGGTCGGCCACGATGATGCCGACGGGCAGCGAGTCGGCGAGGCCCCGTGGATCCGCGAAGGTCTCATGAAGGGGTGGCGAATTCTCGCTCGACCGCTCGATCATGACGACCCTCCGACAGTGGGCGAAGTTTATTTCCAGCTCCCCGGATCGTCAACGTCGGCGTCGGCGATAAGAATCGACGGGGGGCAGCATCGCGAGAGGTCAAAGGAGACCAGATGCCCGAGAAGACGGATCCCGCCATCGACGAGCTCGCTCTGCGCTCGCGGGTGAGAGCGGTGTCCTTGATCGACGACGCGCAGCATCGTCGCACTCGTCACGAGCGGGTCGTTCAGCGTCGCTTCACCCGGCTCTTTCGCGACCCTGAGGCGGTCCAGGTGACGATCGAGCTCACCGATGACGTCATGCGCTTCACGTCGTCGCGCCCGGCGGCGCGCGCTCTGCGCGCCGGCGCCCGGCGCGCCAGCGTGCGCGGCTTCGGTCTGGCCAACGCGCTCGGACTGCGTGCCTTGAGTGCCCTGTCGCGTGTGGCTCCCGGCGTGGCCGTGGGCCTCGTGCACTGGCGGGTCCGTGGGCTCACGCGCGATCTGATCGGGGATGCGGCACCGAGCCGTCTCGGCGAGCTCATCGCGCGCCGACGCGACGCGGGGCTGGCGGTGAACGTGAACGTCCTCGGTGAGGCGGTGCTGGGAGAGCGCGAGGCCGCGCAGCGGCTGGAACGGGTCCTGGAGGTGATGGAGCGCTCTGACGTCGACTACGTCTCGGTGAAGCTGTCCTCGCTGGTCAGCCAGATCGTCACGTTCGACCATGACGGCTCGCGGGCGCGCGTCGCCGTGCGCCTGCGCGAGCTCTACCGCCGCGCCGCGCGTACCGGGGTCTTCGTGAATTTGGACATGGAGGAGTACCGGGACCTGCGCATGACTCTCGAGGCGTTCACCCAGGTGCTCGGCGAGGAGGAGTTCCGCCAGCTGTCCGCCGGGATCGTGCTGCAGGCGTACCTGCCCGAGTCACACGGGGCCTTCGAGGAGTTGGTTGCCTGGGCTCGGGCGCGAGTCGGTGCGGGTGGGGCCGCGGTCAAAGTGCGCCTCGTCAAGGGGGCCAATCTCGCCATGGAGGCGACCGAGGCGGAGCTGCACGGCTGGCGTGCGGCGCCGTACGGGTCCAAGGTCGACGTGGACGCGAGCTACCTGCGTCTGCTGGACGTCGCCCTTCGACCCGAGGTCGCGCCCTTCGTGCGCGTCGGAGTCGCCAGTCACAACCTCTTCCATGTGGTCTACGCCCTCGACGTCGCGCGCTCACGCGGCGTCGAGGACCAACTCGACGTGGAGATGCTCGAAGGCATGGCACCGGCCGAGGCGAGCGCGCTGGTCGCCGCGGGCCAGCGCGTTCTGCTCTACGCGCCGGTCACCCGACGAGAGGACTTCGCCGCCGCGGTGGCCTACCTGGTGCGACGCCTGGACGAGAACACGTCGCCCGAGAACTACCTGCGAGCGGCTTTTCTCTTCGAGCGCGATCGTGCCATCGTGGCCGAGCAGGGCGAGCGCTTCCTCGCCGCGGTGACGGCGCGCCACGCGGTTGACACCGCGCGGCGTCGTGACGCGCGCTCGCCCGAGGGGGAGTTCTTCAACGAGCCGGACGGGGATCCCACGAGCCCCGAGTACGTCGCGCGAGTGCGCGAGGCCGCGGCGCGCCTCGTGGAGTCTGCCGAGTTGGTCATCGGCGCGCCGAGTCAGGCTCACGAGTTCGAGCGGGGCGGCGATCCCAGCGACTCTGGCCGGGCCTGGTATCGCTACTACGTGGCGAGCGTGGAACAGGTGGACGCGGCGCTGGCCACGGCGACGGCTGCGCACGCACCGTGGGAGGCACGCGGCGCCCGAGCGCGCGCAGAGATCCTGGCGCGCGTGGCCGAGGTCATGGCGAGGCGTCGCCCGGAGTCCATCGCGCTGATGGGGCGCGACACCGGCAAGACCGTCGCGGAGGCCGACCCTGAAGTCAGCGAGGCCATCGATTTCGTGCGCTACTACGCCGCGATGGCCCAGCAGCTGGGTGAGTCCTCGCCCCAGGGGGTCGTCCTGGTCGTGCCACCATGGAACTTCCCGTACTCCATCCCGACGGGCGGGGTCGCGGCGGCTCTGGCGGCCGGCAACGCGGTCATCCTCAAGCCGGCGCCCGAGGCGGTCGCCGTGGGCGCGGCCGTGGCCGAGCACTTCTGGGCCGGTGGGGTGCCGCGAGAGGTCCTGCAGCTGGTGTGCACGCGCGATGACGACGTGGGACGCCACCTGGTCAGTCACGACGCGCTGGACGCGCTCGTGCTGACCGGCTCGTACGAGACCGCGCGACTCTTCAGCGCCTGGCGGCCGGAGCTGACGCTGCTCGGCGAGACCAGCGGGAAGAACGCGATCCTGGTGACGGCCTGCGCGGACGTCGACGTCGCCGTACGTGACCTGGTGCACTCGGCGTTCTCCAACGCGGGCCAGAAGTGCTCGGCCGCGAGCCTGGCCATCGTGGAGCGCTCGATCTGGGAGGAGTCGCGTTTCGTGGAGCAGTTGGTCGACGCGGTCACCAGCCTGGCCGTGGGAGCGGCGACGGCACCGGAGTGCGTGGTGGGTCCGGTGATTCGTCCTCCGGAGGCGGCGCTGCAGCGCGCCCTGACGAGCTGCGAGGGCGACGAGTACTGGCTGGTCGAACCGCGCCCGCTGGACGCGGCGCGACTGCTGTGGTCACCGGGGGTGAAGGTGGGAGTGGCGCCCGGTTCGTGGAGTCACCTCAACGAGTGGTTCGGTCCGGTGCTCGGCGTGATGATCGCGCCGGACTTCGAGACGGGGCTGCGCTGGCAGAACATGACTCCGTACGGGCTGACCGCCGGGATCTGCTCGCTCGACGAGGACGAGTGCGAACTGTGGATCGAGCGGGTCGAGGCCGGCAACCTCTACGTGAATCGCGGCATCACGGGGGCGGTGGTGCGCCGCCAGCCCTTCGGTGGCTGGAAGAAGAGCGCCGTCGGCCCCACCGCCAAGGCGGGAGGTCCGCACTACGTCGAAGTCCTGCGGCGCTGGCCGGAGGTTCGCGACGCCGCCCGCGCGATGCGCGAGGCGCGCGAGTGGTGGAGCCAGGCCGGCTCTCTCGCGCGCGACGACAGCGCACTGAGCGTGGAGCGGAACCTGTTTCGCTATCGATCGGCCGGCAGCACGCTCGTGCGCGTGGACGAGACGTTCAGCGACGTCGCGCGCGAGTATCTCCTGGGCTTGAGCGAGCTGCTCGGGCTCACGCTGGATGTCAGCGTGAGCCCTCGGGCACAGAGCGTGGTGGGTGTGAGCGCGCGCGTGGAGAGCGTGGAGGAGCTCGTGAGCCGCCTGACGGGCACGGAGCGAGTGCGATGGCTCTCACGTGAGGCGGCCCCGGTCAGCGAGATCCTCGAACGCGGCGCGAGCCTGGATCGACGTGCGCTGAGCCAGGACGGCGCCGTCGAGGCGCCACGGTGGCTACGCGAACAGAGCGTGGCGATCACGAATCACCGCTACGGCGACGTGCACGCGGGGCCGCGGCCGAGTTGTCGAGGACTGGGCGAGTAGTTGGCGCGGAGTTGAGCACCGCGACTCCCGGGTGCGAGAGAGCCTGAACATTACGATTTGCCCATGGGGCTCGACGGGCAGAGTGCGTCACTGGCTCTCGACGCATCGTCGAACGACCTAGCCGTGCGCGCCTCGGAGCAACCGAGCAGTGTGCGCCGTGCGGGCGCCGCGCGAGGATCGCCGTCGCTCGCTCTGCTGCTCAGCGCCGTGGTGACCCTGGGTCTCGCGAACCTGCTGGGCGACCTGCGCGCCCCCCGCGGACTCCTCGGGGCACCGAACTTCGTGTGGATTCTCCTCGACGTGGTGCCGGTGATCTACGCCGCGACGGGCTTCGGACTCGTCGGCTCGCTGAAGGTCAGCGCCGTTGCCGTGGCGCTCACGGGTCCCGTGACCCTGCTCCTGGTGGACGGGGGCGTCAATCGGTGGGGTGCGTGGACGAGCGTGGCCGTCGTGGTGAGCGCGGGCGTCCTGGTCGGGCGCCAGACAGACGCCGTGCGAGACGAGGCCCGTCAGCGTGCGATTGCCGATTCGCTCCTCGCGGGCGATCAGCGCTTCCAGCTGGCCTTCGACGACAACATGGCGGCAATGGCGGTCGTGGGCCTCGACGGCAAGATCGCTCGCGCCAACCACGCGCTGTGCGTATTCCTCGGACGCTCGAGTGAGTCTCTGGTGGGCACGAGCATGATCGACTACACCCATCCGGACGACGTGGAACGCTCGCGCGAGCTCAACCGACTCCTGGACAGCGGCGAAGTGGCTCAAGCCAGCATGATCAAGCGCTACGTGCGCTCCGACGGCTCGATCGCCGTGGCCGAACTGTCCAAGTCGGTGGCTAAGGGCGAGGGCGGAGAGGCGCTCTTTGCCGTGACGTCGATTCGCGACATCACCGAGCACGAGACGCTCACCTCGCAACTCGCGCATCAGGCGCTGCACGACTCTCTCACCGGCTTGGGGAATCGGACTCTGCTCAGCGACCGCATGACGCACTCGCTGGAGCGCTTGCGACGACGCGGCGGCCAGGTGGCCCTTCTGCTCATGGACCTGGACAACTTCAAGGACGTCAATGACACCCTGGGCCATCTGGTGGGCGATCAGCTGCTCGCGGCCATCGCGGCGCGTCTGAGGACGCTGGTGCGCAGTTCGGACACCGTGGCACGCTTCGGTGGGGACGAGTTCGTCTACTTCGCCGAGGATCTTGCCGATGACGTCGACGCACGTCGCATGGCCAGTCGGCTGCAGGGAGCGTTCCAGGAGCCCTTCACGCTCGCCGGTCACGTCATCCGCCAGGGAGTCAGCATCGGCGTGGTGGTAAGTCGGGGCGAGCCAGGGGGTGACGCGGCCGAGCTGCTGCGTGGAGCCGACATCGCGCTGTACGAGGCCAAGCGCGCCGGGCGTGGACGAACGGTCGTCTTCAACCACGAGATGAGCCAGCGCTCGAGTCTGCACTTCACGCTGTCCCAGGACCTGAAGCGCGCCGTGCGCGAGCGCTCGCTGGACATGCACTACCAGCCGATCATCGGCCTGGAGCGCGGCGAGATCCTGGGCTTCGAGGCGCTGATGCGCTGGGAGCACGCCACCGAAGGACTGATCTCGCCCGAGGTGTTCATTCCGCTGGCCGAGCGCAGCGACCTCATGCACGAGCTCGGTGAGTTCGCGCTGCAGACGGCGACCTTCGACGGCGTGCAGTGGCGCGACCTCACCCCGTCACTGGCGGGACCGTACATCTCGGTGAATCTGTCGGCGCGCCAGTTCCACGATCCTCGGCTCTTCGACGTGATCCAGCGCGTGCTCGCCGAGAGCGGCCTGGCGCCTGAGCGGCTCGCGCTCGAGGTGACCGAGAGCGTGGCCCTGTCCGACCTGGACGCCACCCTGGGAGTGCTCGAGCGCCTCAAGAGTCTCCGCATCGTGACCGCGCTGGATGACTTCGGCACGGGCTACTCCTCGCTGGCCTACCTGGCGCGCCTGCGGCCCGACGTGATCAAGATCGACCGGAGCTTCGTGGCCGCCTCCAGCGCGTCGACCTTCGACGAGCGCGTGCTGGAGGCGCTGATTGCGATGTGTCATCGCCTCGACATGCTGGTCTTGGCTGAAGGGATCGAGACGCCGCGTCAGCTGGCCCTGCTGCGCGACATGGGCTGTGCCCTGGGCCAGGGATTCCTGTTCTGCCCGGCTGTTCCCGCCGATCAGGTGCGCAGTGCGACCCAGCGCGCGCGCGAACGCTGGGCCGTGACCCCGTTGAGCACGGAGTAGGGCACTTCGGCTCTCGGGTTCCGGGACGGGTTTTGGTAGGGTGGCAGGCGACCAATCGCGCCACCGCCCGCGGCCCGCGCCCCTGTCGAAGGAGTTGAAGTGAAGGTTCTCGTTCTCGGGGGAGACGGTTTCTGCGGCTGGCCCACCTCGCTGCACCTGTCCGACGTCGGCCACGACGTGACGATCGTGGACAACCTGAGCCGGCGCGCCATCGACCTGGAGCTCGAGGTCGACTCGCTCACACCGATCCGTCCGATCGGTGAGCGCACTCGTGTCTGGAAGGAGATCTCCGGCCAGCAGATCGGCTTCATCAATCTCAATCTGGCCACGGAGTACGACCGTTTCGAGAACTTGCTGCGTGAGCTGCGCCCGGACGCCATCGTGCACTTCGGCGAGCAGCGCAGTGCGCCGTACTCGATGCGCTCCATCGCGGCCAAGCGCTACACCGTGGACAACAACGTGCGTGGCACGCACAACGTTCTCGCCGCCATCGTGGCCTCGGGCCTCGATGTCGCCCTGGTGCACCTGGGCACGATGGGCGTCTACGGCTACGGCTGGTCGGGCTCGGCCCCGATCCCCGAGGGCTACCTCACGGTCAAGGTGCCCACGCCTGACGGCGACCTGGAGCGTGAGATCCTGCACCCGGCCAATCCCGGCTCGATCTACCACATGACCAAGACGCTGGATCAGCTGCTCTTCGGCTTCTACGCCAACAACGACCAGGTCCGCATCACCGACCTGCACCAGGGCATCGTCTGGGGCACGCAGACGCCCCAGACCATCAAGGACGAGCGGCTCATCAATCGCTTCGACTACGACGGCGACTACGGCACGGTGCTGAACCGCTTCCTGATGCAGGCGGCCATCGGGCACCCGCTGACCGTGCACGGCACTGGAGGCCAGACTCGCGCCTTCATCCACATTCGCGACACCGTGCGCTGCATCCAGATCGCCCTGGAGAACCCGCCGAGCCGTGGTGAGAAGCCGATGGTCTTCAACCAGGTGACCGAGACCTATCGCGTGCGCGACTTGGCCGAGCTGATCTCGCACCTCACCGGAGTGGAGATCGCGTACCTGCCCAATCCGCGACGTGAGGCGGCCGAGAACGACCTCAACGTGAGCCGGGACCGGTTCCTGGCCCTTGGCCTGAACCCGACGTACCTGTCCGAGGGCCTGCTCGAGGAGGTGCGCGACGTGGCCGAGAAGTATCGGGACCGCGCCGACTCGTCCAAGATCATCGCGCGCTCGGTGTGGCGTGCGGGCATGGAGACCTCACCCGACTTGATGAAGTAGGCATACGCGCCCCGCTACGGGGTCCGTGTGAGAATCGGCCCATGGCCAAGATCTACGAGTACCATCGACACCCACGCGCGCAGGAGCTGCACGAGGGTCGTCCCATCAAGTCGCTGGACATCCGCCGCCTGGACCGCGGCAGCTTCATCACCCGGCTCAACGCCCGGGTGGGTCTGCGCGTGACCGTGGTGGTCGGCACGATGTGGACGGCCTACCTGTTCACGCTGCTGGCCCTGCTGGCGCTGCCCTCCGCGGTGCACCAGGGCACCTACTACGTGGTGGTGTGGCTCTCGTCGAGCTTCCTGCAGCTCGTGCTCCTGCCGATCATCATCGTGGGCCAGAACATCCAGGCGGCCACCGCGGACAAGCGCGCTGAGGAGACCTACAAGGACGCCGAGGCGGTGCTGAAGGAGTCCGAGGAGATTCAGAAGCACCTCATAGCCCAGGACCAGGCGATCACCGACATCATGGAGCGCCTGAGCGGCTTCGCGACACCCCCGGCACCCAGCGCGACCTAGCCTGGAGCGGTGCTCCTGGCTACTCTGAGCCCGGTCGTGAACCCGCACCAGGGAGTGCCTCTCCCGATCGCGCGCGTCGTGGTGATCGCGGTGCCCTTCGTGCTGCTGTCGATCTTCGTCTGGCTGCGGAGTCGTCGGTGAGCTACCTGCCCCTCGACGGACGGGGCTGGCGCCTGGCCATGGGGCTTCGCCCGCTCAAGGAGGGCGACTGGCTCGAGGTTGATGAGCGTCGCGACGACGAGCTCGCGCTCAAGGCCGAGCTCCTGGATCGGCACTACGCACGCGTCGTCGGCCTGCGCCCCGCCGCCGAAGCGGCGAGTAACGAGCTGCTGGAGATGATCGGTGACTTCCTCGCAGCTCACTACCCCGAACGGGCCACGTCCGTGAATCGGTCCGAGCCCGCGCTGGTGGCGGCGGCCCGCCTGGTCCAGGAGGACCTGTGCGTCATGGTGCGCGAGGATGAGTGGCGCCTCTTGGCCGCGGTCGTCTGCTTTCCGTCGCGCTGGCAGCTCGCCGAGAAGATCGGCGCGAGCCTCGACGAGATCCACGATCCGGTGCCCGGCTACGAGGACGCGCTGGGATCTTCCACGCGCGCGGTCTTCGATCGCCTGACGCCCGCCCGTGCGTTCTGGCGCCTGAACTGGACGCTGCTGGACTCGCCCGAGCTGTTCCAGCCCGTCGGCGCGCGTCACGCAGGTGCGACGCCGATCAGCGAGTGGCACTTTCGCGTAGAGCGCCAGACGATCCGGCGACTGCCCCGCAGCGGCGCGGTCGTCTTCACGATTCGCACCTACGTCACGCCGCTTAGCCAGATACTGGCACGTCCGGGGGCGGGGGCCGACCTGCTGCACGCGATCGAGACGGCCCCGCCGGCGACGCGGGCCTACAAGGGTTGGAACGGCGTGGCCGAGCGCCTCGCGGACCTCGTGCGAGCCTGAGGCCGCACGTGCTGCTACTGCGGGCGTGACAGCAGGTCCTTGGCGATGGCCAGGACCTGCATCTCGTCGGTGCCGGCGTAGATGCGCAGCACGCGCGCGTCACGGCTGAGCTGTTCTACGCGGTACTCGGCGATGTAGCCGTTGCCGCCGAAGACCTGGATCGCGTGGTCGGCCACCTCGCAGGCGGCCTGGGCGGCGTAGAGCTTCATGGCGGAGGCCTCGGCGAAGCTCGTCGGTGCACCGTTCGCGCTGCGCTCCAGGTGGGTGAAGACGAGGTTGCGCACGTTCACCCGGGCCACCTCCATGGCGGCGAGCTTGAGCTGGATGAGCTGGAAGTCGGCGATGGGCGTGCCCCACAGGCGACGCTCGCGCGCGTAGTCCACGCTGAGGCGCAGGCACTCCTCGATGATGCCCAGCGACATGGCCGCGATCCCGGCGCGCTCGGTGACGAAGTTGTCGCGCGCGCTCTGGCGGCCTCCGCCCACCGGCTCCTCGCTCTCACCCAGCAGTCGGTCCCGCCCGACGCGCACGTCGGCGAGGAACAGCTCCCCGGTGGGCGAGGCGTGCTGGCCCATCTTGCGCAGCGGCCGGGACTGGCTCAGGCCCTCCATCCCGCGGTCGAGCACGAAGGTCAGCACCTTGCGCTGACGCGGCTCGGTCCCGGACCCGTCGTCGAGCTTGGCGTAGAGAACGATCGTGTCGGCGTAGGGGCCGTTGGTGATCCACGTCTTCTGTCCATTGAGCACGTAGCCGTCCGCGTCGCGCACGGCGCTGGTGCGCATGCCGCCGAGGGCGTCGGAGCCCGAGTCGGGTTCGGTCAGAGCCCACGCGCCGATCTTGTCCAGGGTGAGCAGGTCGAGTCCCCAGCGCTCCATCTGCGCGGGCGTGCCCAGCTTGTTGATCGTCCCGGCGGCCAGCCCGGTCGAGACACCGAGGGAGGTGACCAGGCCCGGACTGACGCGGCAGAGCTCGATGGTCGAGATGATGGTCGCGCCGCCATCGGAGCCTCGCTCGCCCTCTGGCGCCCGGCCGGTGCGCCTGGCCTCGAGCTGGCGCGCGAAGGACGCGCGCGCCGCCTCGACGAGCCCGAACGCGCCGTACATGCGCCGCAGCACCTCGTAGGGTGGCTCGCCCTCGTGCTCGAGGGCGTCCAGACGTGGGCGGATCTCCGTGTCGACGAATCGGCGCACAACCTGGGCGATCGCTTGGTGCTCCTCGGACCACTCGTACACGAGACCTCCTGGGTTCGAGTCGAACTCTACTGAGAGCGCCGGTCCGGCACTTCGCGACGCCGCGCGAGGCCGTGCCGTCCGACACGTGGGCGTCGTGGCCGGCGGACCCCCGAGCTCGAGCTCCTTTGCACGTGGGCAGCGCCCACGCGCGGTAGCGAGCTCGAGGCCGAGCGACGCGCCGTCGCCTAGCCCGGCGTGGGCGCGCCGCGTAGCTGCTCTGAGCGGTCCGGGGCTCGCTGCGGGGCCTGCGGCGCCGCGACTCGCCGCTAGGCCTCCCAGCTCAGTCGGCGCAACGTGTTGCGGTCGGTGTGCAGCAGCACGGTGGGCAGCTTCTGGTGCTCGATGACGGTGGTCTCGTCATAGGAGAAGGTGTCACCGTCCATCGTGATCGTCACGTCGAAGCGCGTCGTGTGCGCGACCCGGTCGAGGTAGGGATTGGACAGGATGCCGTAGACCGTGGATCCCAGCACCGATTCCAGGCGCAGGCTGCTTGCCGTGGGCTCGGCGGTGCCACCGGCGATCAGCACCTGGGCGCGAGGGATCACGAAGCAGCGCATCACCTGCTGCTCAGCGGCGTCCCACATCCAGTAGCCGACCTCGGTGTGAAAGGGGGCGTCCTCTGCCTCGCGGTAGGCCGCCATGCGGTAGTCGAGTCCGTAGAGGCACTGCTCGCCGTTGTCCACTGGGCCGAACTGCTTGAAGGTCGTGTGCTCGCGGTACGGGGTCTCCTCGACCTTGCCGTCCTCGTTGTGGTACGAGACGTCGAGCCCGTCGTAGCCCGACTCCCAGGTTCCGATGAGACCCGCCAGGGGTCCCCACTCCTCGAAGGCCATGTCGATCTCCTTGAACCGGGCGCAGCGCCCGCTCTCATCCTAGATAGCCAGCTCGAGGGCTCCGGATCCGTCGGGACCCTGGCAGCGGGCAGCCGCACGAGGGTCGTGCCCTGAGTACCGTGAAGGCAGGGTGCCAGGTGCGCCCGGGCCCAGGAGGTGGCGATGAGCAGGGTACGCGGGGCGGCGGCGCCCACATCGGGCACACAGGATCACGTCTCACTCGACGTCGAGCGACTCGACGCCGCCCTGGCGCGCGCGGCCGAGCGCGCTCCGACGTGGGCCGAGGTCGGCGCGTTGCAGCGAGCCGACATCCTGGCGCGCGTCGTCGCGGACACCATGTCCGTGGCCGAGGCGTGGAACGACGCCGCGTGTGAGGCCAAGGGTCTCGATCCGCGGGGCCCGCAGGGTGGCGAGGAGCTCTTCAGCGGGGTGGGGACCTTCGTGCGCATGGCCCAGGCCTTCCGCACGAGCATGCTCGACCTGGCCCGCGTGGGCCGGCCCAGATATCCGGGACCGGTCCGGCATCGTCCGGGTGATCGGATCTCGGTGCAGGTCCTGCCGGCCAACGCCTTCGATCGCATCCTCTACGGGGGCGTCACCGCCGAGGTGTGGATGCAGCCGGGCCAGAGCGAGGCGGACGTGCGCGAGTCTCAGGCGGGTGCCTATCGGGAACCTCACGCGGCCGCGGGCGTCGCCCTCGTCCTGGCCGCGGGCAACGTGGCCAGCCTCGGGCCGCGCGACGCGCTGAGCAAGCTCTTCGCGGAGGGCAAGGTCGTCGTCCTGAAGGCCAACCCCGTCAACGACTACCTGGTGCCGTACTGGGAGCGGGCCCTGGGTGCACTCATCGAGCCTGGGTACCTGCAGATCGTCTCGGGCGGGGCCCAGGTGGGGGCCTACCTCACGGCGCACGACCTCGTCGACGAGATCCACGTGACGGGCTCGGACAAGACCCATGACGCCATCGTCTTCGGCGTCGGCGAGGAGGGCGCGCGGCGCAAGGCCGCCAATGAGCCGCTCGTCACCAAACCCGTCAGCTGCGAGCTGGGCAACGTCTCACCCATCGTGATCGTGCCCGGCCAGTGGAGCGCCGCGGAGATCGCGTACCAGGCCGCTCACGTGGCGACCATGCTCATCAACAACGCCGGCTTCAACTGTTTGAGCCCCCGCGTGCTGGTCACGCACGCGGGCTGGTCCCAGCGCGAGGAGTTCCTCGACGCCCTGGAGAGCGCCTTTGACGCGGTGCCGACTCGGCGTGCCTACTATCCGGGCGCTCACGAGCGATGGGGCTCCTTCATCGAGGCCTATCCCCACGCGCGACGAATCGGCGAGACGCCCCCGGGGCACCTGCCGTGGACCCTCATCCGCGATGTCGATTCGACCAACCCGCACGAGATGTGCCTGAACGTCGAGGCCTTCTGCTCGCTGACCAGTGAGACCGCTCTGGCGGCGTCCTCGCCCGCTGAGTTCGTGCAGCGGGCCGTCGCGTTCTGCAACGACGTGGTCTGGGGGAGTCTCTCGATGACCCTCATTGCCGACCCGCGTACGGTGGCCGACCCGATCACCGGCCCGGCGATCGAGCAGGCGGTCGCCGATCTGCGCTACGGCACGATCGGGGTGAACCTGTGGCACGCGCTGGGCTTCGCCTTCGCCACCACGACGTGGGGCGCGTACCCGGGCCATGAGATCACGGACATTCAGTCGGGCGCGGGAGTGGTGGGCAACGCGCTGCTCTTCGCCGCGCCCGAGAAGTCGGTGGTCCGCGGCCCGTTTGTCGCCCGTCCCGCTCCGGCGTGGTTCGCCACCAACGCCCAGGGTGGCGTCGTGATGCGCAAGCTCCTCGCCTTCGAGGCGGCGCCGTCGTGGAGGAAGATACCGGGTCTGCTCGTGGCGGCGCTGCGTCACTAGGCGCCGACGCCGCGCGGCACTCGCGGGGCCCGGGCGAGGCCGGCCGGGCGTGGCGAGGCCGGCGTGGCGGATCCTCCCGAGGGGCCACCAGCGTCTCGGACCCGCGTGACGGTGGTTCCAGGCTGGTGCTGGGCTCATCCAGCGCCGCGGGCATCGGCTATCCGAGCGACCCCGTGGCCCTCGTGCGCCCCACGCCCCGACGCCGTCAACTCATCAGTTGAAGTTCGCGGGCTCCCTGGGAGCGGAGGCGAGGGCGTAGCCTGGTCCAATGAGTTGGGTCGACCTGGCCATCGTGCTCGTCGTGGCCGCGGCGGGCCTGCGGGGCTTCTTCGCCGGGGCGCTGCGCCAGATCGGTGGATTCGGCGGACTGGTGTTGGGCCTGCTGCTGGGACTGCAGATCGCGCCGTGGCTCGCCACGCGCATCACCCAGTCGAACTGGCGTCCGGCCCTGGCCTTCGGACTCGTGCTCGCGTGCGCTCTCGTGGTGTCCTCCGTGGGCACGATGGCCGGCGGCGCCGCCGCGTCGGCGCTGCGGGCCGTGAAGCTCGGACTGCCGGACCGGGTGGCGGGGGTGCTCGTGGGCGCCCTGGGCGCACTCGCGGCGTGCTGGCTGCTGGCCGGTCTGCTGGCGGCCACCTCGTTTGCCTCCCTGGCGCCCGGGATCCAGAACTCGGCCATCCTGCGGGGCCTGGACGCCGTGCTGCCACCCGTGCCGGCGGTGGAGGCCCGGGCCCAGGCGATCCTTCGCGGAGCCGACTTCCCGAACCCCTTCGCCACCCTGATCGCGCCGAATCCATCCGCCGGCGCGCCGAGCCACCTCGGCCCCCTGCAGAGTGATCTGTCCAGTCCCCGAGCGGTGGTCAAGATCATCGCGACGGGATGCGCCAGTGGTCGGGAGGGCACCGGCTTCTACGTGCGAGCCCACGACGTCGTCACGAACGCCCACGTGGTGGCCGGTGCACGACGCGTGACGGTGGGCGGGCTCGCGGCTCAGGTCGTCCTGTTCGATCCCCTGCAGGACGTGGCCGTCTTGCACACCGACTCGGTCCAGGGCACGCTCAGCCTCGCTCGAGCTGCACCGGCGCCCGGGACCGCGGCACGGGTGGTGGGCTTCCCGCTCAATGGCACGCGCACGGCCGCGCCCGCCCAGGTCCGTGGTGAGGTGTCGGGACTGTCGCGCGACATCTACAACCGTCAGGTGTTCACGCGCACGCTGGAGGTGCTCAGCGCCGATGTGCAGCCCGGCAACTCGGGCAGCCCGGTGCTGGTGCACGGCGACGTGGTCGGCGTCGTCGTCTCGAAGTCGCTGAGTGAGGCGCTGACCGCGTACGCCATACCGCTCAGCGTCCTTCGCGCCGATCTCGCCCAGGTCGGAACCGGCGCGGTGTCGACGCAGTCCTGCGTCTCCTAGCCGGCGGCGGCGACCGCGTCGCTCAGAACGTCGAGTCCGTCGGCGAGCTGGGCGTCGCTGATGATCAGTGGGGGCAGCAGGCGGATGACGTTGCCGTAGGTGCCGCAGGTCAGGGCGATCACGCCCTGGGCGTTGCAGTGCGCGACGATCGCCTTGGCCGCGGCGGCGTTCGGCGTCGTGGTCCCGGGCTGAACCAGCTCAAAGGCGATCATGGCGCCGCGTCCGCGCACGTCGCCGATGATCGCGTGCTGCGAGGCCAGTGCGTGCAGGCGCTCGAGCATCGTGGCGCCCAGCTCGCGGGCCCGTCCGGCCAGGTTGCGAGTCTCCATGGTGCGGATCGTGGCGATCGCCGCCGCGGCAGCGACCGGATTGCCTCCGTAGGTGCCACCGAGACCCCCTTCGTGCACCGCGTTCATCAGCTCGGCGCGTCCGGTCACGCCGGCCAGCGGCATGCCGCCGGCGAGGCCCTTGGCGGTGGTGACGATGTCGGGCACGACGCCCTCGTGATTGACCGCGAACCAGTCACCGGTGCGACAGAAGCCGCTCTGGATCTCGTCGGCGATGAAGACGACGCCGTTCTTCTTGGCCCACTCGGCCAGCGCCGGCAGGAAGCCGTCGGCCGGCACGATGAAGCCGCCCTCGCCCTGGATGGGCTCGATGAGCAGACCCGCGACGTTGTGCGCGCCCACCTGGGACTCGATCATCGCGATCGCGCGCTGCGCGGCCTCGGGCCCACTCAGCCCGTCGCGGAAGGGGTAGCTCATGGGGGCGCGGTAGATCTCCGGCGCGAAGGGCCCGAAGCGGTCCTTGTAGGGCATGTTCTTGGCCGTGAGGGCCATGGTCAGGTTCGTGCGACCGTGATAGGCGTGCTCGAAGACGACGATCGCCGCGCGGCCCGTGGCCAGGCGGGCCACCTTGACCGCGTTCTCGACGGCCTCGGCGCCGGAGTTGAACAGGGCGGTCGTCTTCTGGTGGTCCCCCGGGGTGAGGCGGGCGAGCTCCTCGCAGACCTCGACGTACTCCTCGTAGGGCGTCACCATGAAGCAGGTGTGGGTGAATGCAGCGACCTGGTTGCTCACCGCCTCGATCACCTCCGGCACGCCGTGGCCGATGGAGGTCACCGCGATTCCCGAGCCGAGGTCGAGCAGGAGGTTGCCGTCGACGTCCTCGAGGATCGCACCCTCGGCGCGCTCGATGTAGACGGGAAAGCCCTGGGTGAGCCCAGCGCTGACGGAGCGCTGACGGCGCTCGTGCAGGGCGCGCGACTTGGGTCCGGGGACCTCGGTGAGCAACTTGCGCTCGGTGCCGAGCGACGACGACAGGGACGTGACCACGCTGACTCCTCAAAGATCAGTCTGGGGCTCCAGACGCTGCCAGCGTAGTTCGGCGTCTTCGGGCCGACTACGGCGCAAAACGCACACAACGGGTGGCGAAGCCACCCGTTGTGTGCTGGCGGAGGAGGTGGGATTTGAACCCACGGTGCCCGTAGACACAGCAGTTTTCGAGACTGCCCGATTCGGCCGCTCTCGCACCCCTCCGTTGTCAAGTCTATCTTGCGGGCTCGCGGGGCCCCGGGCCCCGACGTTCTCTAGTCTGGCGTGGTGGCGGGTCAGGCCGAACGTGATGAGCGGTTCATGGGCGCGGCCCTCGAGATGGCCCGACTCGCCGCCAGTCACGACGACGTGCCTATCGGATGCGTCGTCGTCGTCGGCCCGGACGTGCTGGGCGCGGGAGAGAACCGCCGCGAAGTCGACGCTGATCCCACCGCGCACGCCGAGATCATCGCGCTGCGCGCCGCGGCTGGTCGGCGAGGACGGTGGCGACTCGAGGACGCCGTCGTCTACGTGACCCTGGAGCCGTGCGTCATGTGCGCCGGGGCCCTGCTCAACGCTCGCGTGGCCCGACTGGTGATCGGGGCGCCCGACGAGAAGGCCGGGGCCGTGGGCTCTCGCTACAACGTCTTGGCCGATCCGCGCCTGCTGCACGAGGTGCCCACGACCTACGACGTGCGCGCCGAGGAGTCCGCCGCGCTGCTGCGAGAGTTCTTCAGCACGCGCCGGCCCGGATCCTGAGGCGTGGGCGTCGGGGTGGGCCCGCGACGATCGGCGCGGCGAGTGACAGAATCGTCCGTGATGACTGAGTCACGCGCCACCGCGGGGTCCCTCGAGGACATGGTTCGCCTGCGTGACGTGCGAGACCGAATCGACCGGGACTTCGCCCAGCACCTGACGGTCTCGGAGCTGGCACGTGACGCTGGCATGTCGAGTGCCCATCTCAGTCGCCTCTTTCGTGGTGCCTACGGCGAGCCGCCGTATCGCTACCTGATGACGCGGCGCGTCGAGCGAGCGATGATGCTGCTGCGACGCGGAGATCTGAGCGTGACTCAGGTCTGCTTCGACGTGGGATTCAGTTCGCTGGGCACCTTCAGTTCGCGCTTTCGCGAGCTGGTGGGCCTGTCGCCACGCTCGTATCGTGCGCGCGTCGAGGTGCCGGCGGGTCTGGCGCCGTGCGTCACGCGCAGCGTCACGAGACCGATCAGGAATCGAGAAGTGTCCCGGGCGCGGACCTCTCTATCGTGACGGTCATGGAAATCCGCCTGCACAACTGCTTTCTCGCCCACCTGGACCCCGAGGCCACCCTGGGCTTCTATCGCGACGTCCTCGGCTTCGAGGTGCGCAATGACGTCGGCTACAACGGGATGCGCTGGATCACCGTGGGCCCACCCGAGCAGCCGGACGTCTCCCTCGTCCTCGCGCCGCCGGCGGTGGACCCAGCCATCAGTGAGGACGAGCGGCGCGTGATCAGCGAGATGATGGCCAAGGGCACCTACGGGCACATCATCCTGGCCACGCCCGAGCTGGACGCCGTGTACGCCCATCTCGTGGATCGCGGCGTCACGGTGGTCCAGGAGCCCACGCAGCAGCCCTACGGAGTGCGTGACTGCGTGGTGCGCGATCCGGCGGGCAATCTCGTTCGCTTCAACGAGGTCCCCGCGACGCACTGAGGCCTCCCGGGGCCGGCACACTCCAACGAACGACGAACCAGCCCCACCGCAGCGCGGTCCTGGGACGCGCAGTGGTGGGGCTGGCGAGGCAGTTAACTGCAGCGCAGGAACGCCGGCAGGTGCGAGTACTGCGAGGCGTCGAGCAGGTTCGAGAACGCCCGCACCACGTCCGGGTAGGCCCGCACGAGCGTCAGGTCACGCTGGTACAGCGCGATGATCGCCGTCTCCGTGCTCACGCCCAGCTGGCAGGCAGCGGTGCGCGTCGCCGGTGCCGCCGCACCCGTTCCCGGGGCCGTCGGCACCGTCACGTTGTGCGCGCTCATCAGGCCGATGAGTGTCGCCACGTGCTGCTGCTCGGACGAGACGATCAACCGGAACGGTGGGTAGTTGCCGAGCTTGGCCACGACATTCTGGTACGTCACGAGCGCGTAGCGCTCCTGGGCGAGGACCTCGGTGAGGGCACTGGAGAGGACGCTGGAGGCAGGCAGCGTGGACACGCTCGTCGTGGTCGTGGGCATCTGCTGCAGGGCCACCCTCACGGCCACCCGGTAGCGGGCGCGGAAGAGCCCCGTGGTGCGAACGCTCAGCCCGGCGCGCAGTGCCGTGAACGTCACCTGTCGCTGGTTGAGGGTGTAGCGAGTCTGGGACGTCGTGAAGATCGTGTAGCGCGTGGCGCCGCTGAGCACGACGAACTGATGGTTCAGCGCGCTGGCGCTCAGCACGTAGCCGTTGACGACGAATGTCTTGGGCGGCGGCCCGCCGGCCGAGGCCACCGAGGCCACTGCGCCCACGCTGATGCCGGAGACGCCGAGAGTCACCGCGAGTAGAGCCGCGGCCAATGATCTTCGTGCCATCTCATCCTCCTTATGATGGGTCACTCCCGACGCTAGGAAGACCTATGGACCCGGCCCCAGGGCCCTAGGGCAGAGGCCGCGGTGCCGGCGGGCCGCCGGCGTCGCGTCGCGCGCGGACCGCCTGGCCAGGGACGTCGCGATCGTCGGGTGGAGTAATCTATTATTTCAATAGATCTAATAGTTTACCAACGCAACCTCTCACGCACTTTCGCATCAAAGTACCTGGTCAGCGGCGGGTGTCGAAGGACGCGGCGCGGAGGCGACTCTCGGCAGTCGGAGCAGTTCATCTCTACTCTGGTGGTGTAGGGGCGTGAGGTGAAATGAGGTGGGCGGTGGTACACCCAGATATTCTCCTTCTTCAATGGAAGAACATTAGTAAGCGGTGGCTCGTGGGGGCCTCCACCGTGGCGGTCTGCCTGTCGGGCCAGAGCTTGCTGAGCGCCTCGGCGGCTCACGCGGCCACCACGCAGTTGTCCTGGACGACCGTGGCTAACAGCGCCACGTACGCGCCGGGCACGCTCAAGACCTTCAACAGTTTCAATCAGCCCTCGGTCAACAGCAGCGGGAACGTCGTCTTCCGGGCTCGCACGGCGGGTGAGAGCTCGCCCGTTCGGGGGGTCTTCGTTCGCCACATGTCAGGTTCGCCCTCGGACATCTCAGTTGTAGCTCAGGTCGGCAGCGTGGTGCCCGATCCCAACAACGCATCACCGGACCTGGCCACGTTCACCGAGTTCCCGTCGTTCCCCCGGATCTCTCAGACTGGCAACACCGTTGTCACGCGCGGCCAGAGCAAGCCCGTGTGGTCCTACACCGTCAACGACGTGAAGACCACCCTGGGTACCACCGGTCTCTACGCCACCCCCGGGGACGTGCTGAGCACGACTGCCTCCATGCTGGGGGTCGTGCCCGGCTATGAGATCTACTCGGTGCCGGGCACACCGGCGGGCACCCGCTTCGATCAGTTCCCGGGCGCGCCGGGCATCGACGGCACCACGGTGGTCTTCAAGGGCAACTACACCGTTGACAATGTCGGCTACACGGGAATCTTCTATCGTGACGCCGCGAAGCCCGCCGATACCACTCACCTGATCGCCAACGCCACCACACTGATCCCCGGTCAGGCCGCAGACGCCACGACGACCTTCGGCTCCACGGCGCCCCCGAGCGCGGCGGGCGGTGAGGTCGTCTTCACCGGTTGGGACAACGAGGAGTCCCCGAGCGTCGGCGGCATCTACCTGGCGCCGCTGCAGGACGCGCCGACTCTGACGCCCCTGGTGAAGATCGGCGACGCTGTCCCGGGTCAAGCACCGGGCGCGAGCTTCACGAACTTCAGCGAGGGCCTCAGCTTCGATGGTCGCTACGTCGGGTTCTGGGGATCGTGGGGATCAGCGACTGACGTCACCCATCTGACCCTGATGTGCCCAAGCGAGGGCAACAAGTCCCTGCGCGACTACTGCAACAGCACGTATCCGAACGGCTATGACACGACGGTTCCGACGTACCAAGGGATCTTCGTCTACGACACCTCGGATGAGCATCTGTACCCGCTAGCCCAGACGGACAGTCGCTTCGCCGGCTTCCAGTTCTGGACTTTCTCGGGCAGCCCTCCGGTCACCGGTAGTGGCACGAGCGGTGGCAGTGGCACGGGTTCTGGCACTGGCGGCGCCAGTGGCAGTGGCAGTGGCAGTGGCAGTGGCACGGGTTCGGGCTCCGGCAGTGGCGGAGGCACGGACTCGGGCGGCAGCACGGACACGACCCGAGAGCCGCCGCGCTGGCGCGCCTCGAGCTTCGTCGCGGTGTCGGGCAGCGCGAGCGGATTCCAGGTGGCCTTCAAGGCCGCGGCCCAGGACGGTGACAGTGGCATCTTCATCGCTCAGAGTCCGAGCGCTACGCCCTTCGTGATCGGCGCGCTCAAGACACTTGATCCCGGCACCACGGTTGACGCCGGCGCCCCCAGTGCCTCGGTGGTCAGTGGTGTGGCGATCGAGCGTGATGGCTTCCGCGGCCATTGGCTGGCCATCTCCGTCTCGATGCTGGACGCGGCCACGTCGGAGAGCTGGACCGGTATCTACGTCACCCAGGTGCCAGGCAGTCTGGCCCAGGAGTCTCAGGACATCTCCGCGTTGATGCCGTCCTCGGCGCTGGTGCAGGACACGATTGCGCTGAACGCGACGAGCAGTTCCGCGCTGCCCGTGGCGTACGCCCTAGACCCGTCGAGCGGAACGGGCGTCTGTGTGTTGAAGCAGTCGATGCTGGCCCCGTACTCGGTCCCGGTGCTGACCTCAAGTCTGGAGCTGACCGGTGCGGGCACCTGCGTCCTCGCCCTCTCCCAGGCGGGTGACGCCGCGTATCTGGCGGCGCCCACGCAGCTCGTGAGCATCGAGGTGGCCCTGCGCCCGCAGAGCATCACACCGAACACGTCGCCGTCGGCCTTCGTGGGCGATCAGGTCACCCTGTCGGCCACGGCGGACTCCCAGCTGGCCGTGACGTACTCCCTCGCGGGGTCCACGCCGAGTGGGCTCTGCACCCTCGAGGGTTCGACTCTGACGATGAACGCCGCGGGAACCTGCGTGGTCAATGCGGATCAGGCGGGCAGTTCCGTGTACGAGCCCGCCCCCACCCTGCCAATCAGCATCGATGTCGTGCGTCGTGCCCAGAGCATCACGCCCCACGCACCGACCTGGGCCTACGCGGGCGAGCAGGTGACGCTCTCGGCGACCTCGGATTCGAAGTTGCCCGTCAACTACACCATGGACCCGTCCACGCTCAGCGGGGTCTGCACCCTGGACGGCTCAACGGTGACGCTCTCGAACCCGGGAACGTGCGTCGTGGACATCGATCAGTCCGGTGACGCCACGTACGCCGCCGCGCCGACGCTGGCGGTGTCGATCCGGGTCTTTGTGCGCGTCGTGTACGTCCCCCCGGCCCCCCAGCCCCAGAGCATCTCCGTGAGCGCCCCGTCGGGCGCTGAGGTTGGCGCGAGCTATACGTTGGCCGCCAGCGCGGGCTCGGGTCTGCCGGTCAGCTACAGCGTCGCGGGCTCCTCGTCGAGTGTGTGCAGCCTGAGCGGGGCGACACTGCAGTTCCTGAGCAGCGGCACCTGTGAGGTCACTCTGGACCAGGCGGGCAACGCGACCTACGCCGCCGCGGCGCCGGTGCACGAGTCCATCACGGTCTCGGCCGCGTCGGTTTCGGTGACCGTGTCGCCCAGTGCCGCGACGGCCGTCTTCGGCCAGCGCAGCGTGGCCACGGCCGCGCTCACCTCCAGCCTCGGAGCCGTCGCGGGCAGCGTGCAGTTCTACGTGAACGGCGTGGCCCTCGGATCCGCGCAGCCGGTGAAGAGCGGGATGGCCACGAGTCCGGATCTGCGGGGCACTCCGGGCGGGCTGCCGCCGGGATCTCACGTGATAAGCGCGTCCTTCGTGCCGGCCGATCCCTCGCGCTTGATCAGCGCGCAGGGCGCGGGCGTGCAGGTGGTGAAGAAGGCGTCGTCGCGGGTGACGATGGCGCTGAGCCGTGCGCAGGTGCGCGCCAGCGTGAGCGTGCGCTCGCCGGGCAGCGGGACGGCGACGGGCACCCTGCGGGTGCGCGTCAATGGTCGACTGGTGGGCACGACAAGCCTCAGGTCCCACACTGGGGTGGTGCGCTACGGCTTCCGCGTGGGCACGCGCGTCACGGTGTCGGTCACCTACTCCGGTGACCGGCACGTCGCGGCGTCCTCGCTGACACGCACGTACCTGGTTCGCTAGTTGGGTCCGTCCGGTCCCGCGACCCCGCGTCACGCTGGGTCGCGGGACCGGCGCGTTGACCCGGCGAGCCCACCGATGCCCGAGGCTTCAGAGCCTCGCGTGGTAGCGCTCAGCGCGCGGGCGCCGAGCGAGCGACGAGGCTGACGAAGGCCTCCTCCAGACTCGCCGGCACGACGTCGATCGACGCGTCGACGCCGGCGCCGAGCAGGCACTCGCGCACCGTTGACGCGTCGCTGGGCACGCGCAGGAGTCGCCCGTGAAGTTGGACCGCTAGGCCCGCTGCGTCGAGCGAGGCGGCCGCGCGTCGCCACTGCTCACTGCGCACCTGGCTCACGTGGCGCCCCCCGACGATCTCAGCCCGAGTCCCTCGGGCCGCCACCCGGCCGTCGACGAGCACCAGCAGGCGATCGCACTGCTCGGCCTCTTCCATGTCGTGGGTCGTCACCAGCACGCCCGCGCCGGCCTCGGCACGCTCGCGAATGCGCTCCCAGAGCCGGGCGCGGCCCAGGGGGCTCACCCCGCTGGTGGGCTCGTCGAGCACGAGCAGGTCCGGGTCGTGGCCGAGGGCTTGGGCGAAGGCGGCCTGACGCTGGGCTCCGAGGGGCAGTTCGGCGACGAGGAGCTCGGCCCAGGCCTCGAGCTCGGCTGGCAGGCTCGACGTGGTGCCGTACGCCGCGCGCGCGAACCGCCAGTTCTCGGCCACGGTGAGGTCCTGGTAGAGACCGAGGGTCTGGGCAACGTAGCCCACGCGCAGGCGCGCGTGGCGCGTGGGGGCGGCGCCGAAGAGGCCCACGCGACCCGCGCTGGGGCCCAGCAGGCCGAGCAGGGCGCGGATCAGCGTCGTCTTGCCCGCGCCGTTCGCGCCCAGCAGACCGAGGACCTCACCCTGGGCGACCTCGAGATCCACCCCGTCCAGCGCGACGACGTCGCCGAAGCGCACGACGAGGCCCCGCACCGTCGCCAGAGTCATCGTTCCAGCTCCTGGGCCAGCTCGGCGATGACGACGGCGTCTTCGAAGTCTGGCTCCACCCGCTCGCACGTGGGCGTCGTGACGTCCTGGTCCGACCAGACCCGCCAGGCGCTTCCCCGTCGCCACGCGCTCACCGGGCCCTCCGGGCGCCTCGGGCACGTGCGCAGCGTGCCGGGCACCGTCGCGAGGATGTCCTCGGGTGCTCCCGCGGTGAGGACCCGCGCATCGCTGAGCAGGACCGCCGAGGTCCCTCGCGCGGCCTCGTTGACGTAGGTGGTCGCCACGACGATCGCCACGCCACTCGCGGCCGTGGTCGAGAGCAGGCGCCAGATCTCCACGCGACTGAGCGGGTCGATTCCCGTTGTCGGCTCGTCCAGCACGAGCAGGCGCGGCTCACTGAGCAGCGCCAGCACGACCGCGAGCTTGCGCTGCATGCCACCCGAGAGCGCACCCGCGAGGCGCCGTCGCGCACTCGTGAGGCCCATTCGCTCGAGGAGGGTGTCCGCTCGCGCGTCTCGCTGGGACGCGGGAACGCCGTAGGCGCTCGCGACGAAGGCGATGTTCTCCTCCACGCTGAGATCGACGTAGAGGCCGGCGGAGGCCGGAACGTAGCCCAGGTCCGACTTCGGGGGTCGGCTGACGCGGCCGGTCTCGGGCCTGAGGAGGCCGACGAGCGCCGCGAGCGCGCTGGACTTGCCCGCGCCGTCGCCGCCGACCACTACCGTGACCTCGCCCGGGTCCACGGTGAGACTCACGCGATCGAGCGCCATCCGTGGGCCGAATCGCACGCTGACCTCGTGCAGCCCGAAGCTCACGGGGACGTCTCCTCGGCGGGCTCGTCGTGCGCGGCGCGCACGTCGGGTGCCAGATCCGACCGGAAGCGGGTGATCGCCAGGCCCAGCACCACCAGCGCGAGCAGGCCCAGCATGCCCAGGGGCACGAGCAGGGTCGAGAACGGCGCGTTCTTGAGCATGACACCCCGGCTGATGTCGATGAAGTACGTCAGGGGCAGCACGTAGGAGATCCAGCGGACCCCCGGGGCCATGGAGGACACCGGGAAGATGAGCCCGGAGAGCAGCACCTGGGGCAGCATGAGCATGAATGACAGCTGGATCGCCTGGCCCTGGTTCTGCGAGAGCGTGGAGATGAGGATGCCGATGCCCAGGGTCACGAGGAGGAAGAGCGCCGAGCCGAGGGCGAAGGTGCCGACGTTGCCGACGAAGGGCACATGGAACAGTCCGATGCCGACGCCGAGCACCAGGAGCAGATCGAGCGCCGCGACGAGCAAGTAGGGCGCGATCTTGCCGACGATGACCTGCGAGGCGCGAAAGGGCATCACGGCCAGCTGCTCGAGGGTGCCGTTCTGGCGCTCCTTGACCACGCCGAGACTCGTGATCAGGGTGCCGATGAAGACCAGGATGAGTCCGGCCAGGCCCGGGACCATGACCCACGACGTGCTCAGGCTCGGGTTGAAGAGGACCTGGATCTGCACGGTGCCGCCGGGCGAGTTCGCGGCGATGGCCTGGCGGCTCAGAGCCCGCTCGGCCGTCTGCACCGAGAACAGCTGGGTGCCGTCCATGAGAATGGCGACGTCTCCAGAGGTTGCGAGCACCGCGACCACGGCGGTGCCGTTGCGCAGCTGCTCGCGCGCACCGGCGAGGCCGATGGCGGGGTCCACGCGCGTCACCTCGAAGGGAGCCGAGAGTCGCGACGCCGCCTGGCGGGCCAGCGGGCCGTCCACCACGGTCGGGATGTTGTGAACGTCGAAGCTCGCGGCGTAGCCGAAGACCACGAGGAGCAGCACGGGCAACAGGATCATCATGGCGAGCGTGCGCCGGTCCCGACGAAGCTGGCGAAACTCCTTGGCCACGATCGCCCACACGACGATCTCCCTTCCTCAGCCGACAGCTGCATCGTAGGCAGCGATGGCGCGCGCGCTGGTACCCCACGGCGTGGACTTGGCCTCGGCGCGGGGGCGTAGCACACTAGGACGAGGAGGTCGAGCGTGGAGACAGCCCGATGAGTACCCCCGACGCCGACGCGCCGATCGCGACCACGGGCCTGACGAAGCGCTACGGCGCCACGGTGGCGCTGGACTCGCTGGATCTGAGCGTGCGCGCCGGAGAGGTGTACGGGTATCTCGGGCCCAACGGGGCGGGCAAGACGACGACGATACGGCTCCTGCTCGGCCTGCACCGCGCGAGCGCCGGGCAGGCCCGCCTCTTCGGCCTCGACGCGTTTGCCGACGCGCTGAGCGCGCACCGTCGCGTGGCCTACGTCGCGGGCGAGCCGTATCTCTGGCCGTCACTGAGCGCCGAGGACACGCTGCGCTACCTGGGACGCCTGCATGGCTCGATCGACGTGGCCTATCGCGATCAGCTGGTGCGGCGCTTCGAGCTCGACGTCGCCAAGAAGGTCCGATCGCTGTCCAAGGGAAACCGCCAGAAGGTCCAGCTGGTCGCGGCGCTGGCCACCCGCGCTGATCTGCTGCTGCTCGATGAGCCGACGGCCGGTCTGGATCCACTGATGGAGATGGAGTTTCGCGCGTGCGTGCAGGAGGCGCGTGAGCGCGGCCAGACGGTCTTTCTCTCCTCGCACATCCTCTCCGAGGTCGAGGCCCTCTGCGATCGCGTCGGGATCCTACGGCGGGGACGTCTGGTGGAGGAGGGAACCCTGGCCGAGATGCGCCATCTGGCGGCCGTGAGCGTGGAGGTGACCTTCGCGGGCCCGGCCCCAATGATCCCGGCCCTGGCGGGCGTGACGGCCTCGTCCGTCGGGCCGAACGCCGCGCGATTCGAAGTCCACGGGCCGGTTGGGCCGCTCATCGCGGCGCTCGGGGGACACGAGATCGTGAGCCTCACGAGCCGTGAGCCCTCGCTGGAGGAGATCTTCCTCAACCAGTACGACGACGAGACGCGTCGGCGTGATGGGTGAGACGCTCCGGGCGCGCGAGCGCCCGTGGAGCCTCGGCGTCGTCATGGCCCGACGGGCGACCCGCGACGGCGCGGTGCGCACGCTTGTCTTTGCGGTGGTGTTCGGCCTCTACGCGTGGCTGCAGGCCTTCGGGTATCGGGGGGCCTATCCGAGCCTCGCCGATCGGCTCGCCTTCGCGGGCGCCTTCGCCCACAACGACGCACTGCGCCTCTTCTACGGGTACCCCTACGACGTCGTCACCGTGGGCGGCTACTGCGCCTGGCGCGTGGGCGGAACGCTGAGCATCGCCGCGGCCGTCTTCGGCGTGATGTCGGCGGTGCGCGCGCTGCGCGCCGAGGAGGACGCGGGGCGTGCCGAGCTCGTGCTCGCGGGTGCGGTGCGGCGCTCGCACTACTTCCTCGCCGCGGTGCTCTCCGTACTCCTCGGTGCCCTCGCCCTCGGCGCCGGTGAGCTCGGGGGCTACCTGGCCGGCGGTCTGGCGCTCGGCCCGTCGATGTACGCCGCGCTCGCCACGGCGCTGGTCGTGCCGGTGTTCGCGGGCCTCGGCGCGCTGGCCAGCCAGCTCGCTCCCACCCGTCGCGGGGCGCTGGCCCTCTCCCTGGGCGGCGTCGGCACGTTCTGGCTCGCGCGGATGGTCGCGGACACCTGGGCCCCGGCCGCGTGGCTGCGGACGATCACGCCACTCGGCTGGGCTGAGTCGATGCGGCCCTTCGCGGGCTCCCGGGCGGACTTCGCGCTGCCCTCCCTCGCGCTGAGCGGCCTGACGCTTCTCGGCGCGGGAGTGGTGGCCCGTACCCGCGACGTCGGGGTCGGCCTGGCCGCGCCGCGGGACCGCGCGCGGAGCCACCGCGGCTGGCTGGGCGGCCCGACACGCCAGTACGTCCTGGTCGCCCGGGGATCTCTGGCGGCGTGGGCCACCGGCTTCGGCGTCTTCGCCTTTGTCCTGGGCATGGTCTCCACGTCGATCTCCTCCGCCGGGGTCTCACCCGAGCTTCGTCGGCAGCTCCAGAGCCTCGGACTGGGATCCGTGTTCACGCCGGGCGGCTACCTGGCCTTCGTCTTCGTGGTCTTCATCGTGGCGCTGACGTACTTCGTGAGTGCCCAGATGGCCGCGGCTCGCCAGGAGGAGGCGGACCAGGCCCTCGAGACCCTGCTCGCTCAGCCCGTTGATCGGCGCCGCTGGCTGCTCGGGCGCCAGCTCGTCGCCGCGCTCGGCTCGCTCGGCCTGGCCGGCGAGGTCGGCCTGCTGGCGTGGCTCGGCGCGGCCACCCGGGGCGCGAACGTCTCGCTCGGCCAGATGCTGGAGGCGGGTGCCAACACCCTGCCGACGGCGATTCTCTTCCTGGGGCTGGCGAGCCTGCTCTACGCGCTGGTGCCCCGGGCGAGCAGCGCCGTGAGCTACGCGCTGGCCAGTGTGGCGTTCCTGTGGTACGTCGTCGGCTCACTCCTGCACGTGCCGCGCTGGCTCGTGGACGCGACGCCGTACGTGCACGTCGGCTACGTGCCGGCCGAGGCGTTCAGGCCGGTACCGGCGTTCGTCATGCTCGGCGCGGGTCTGCTCACCGGCGTCGCCGCGACCCTGTGCCTCGCCCGGCGCGATCTACTCAGCGCCTGAGCACCCTGCGCCGTCACGCGGACCTACGCGCTCGTGGCGGATCCTGGGTCTTCACCGTGCGCGAACTCCTCGAGCAGGGCGACGACGCGCGCGCGGATGTCGTCGCGAATGACGCGCACCACCTCGAGGGGCTGGCCAGCCGGGTCGGGGAGATCCCAGTCCAGATACCGCGTGCCCAGATACACCGGGCAGGCGTCCCCACAGCCCATCGTGACGATCACGTCGCAGGCACGGCCCATCTCGTCGGTGATCGCCGTGGGCGACTCGTTCGAGATGTCGAGCCCGACTTCGGCCATGGCGGCCACGACGGCGGGGTTGAGGTGCTCGCCGGGCGCCGAGCCGGCCGAGTGCACGACGAACTCAGAGCCCCCGAGTGAGCGCGCGAAGGCGGCGGCCATCTGTGAGCGCCCGGCGTTGTGCACGCACAGGAAGAGGATGGTTGGCGTGGTCTCACTCATCAGGGCCCTCCTGGTCTAGCGGCGCGCGTTCGCGCTGGTGCGCGAGGATGACGTCGGCGGCGTCCTCAGGTGACCGTCCGGGGTAGAGCACGCGCACGAGGGCGTAGCCCACGACGCCGCCGAGCAGCTCAGCGCCCACGAAGCCCGGCACCGAGGCGGGGGCGATGCCGGCGAAGGTGTTCGACAGGCTGCGACCGAGGGCGATGGCCGGATTGGCGAAGCTGGTCGAGCTCGTGAAGAAGTAGGCCGCCCCGATATAGGTGCCCACGGCCGCCGGGGCGTGTGCCGAGCGCCCGGATCTCTTCAGCGCGAAGATCACCAGCACGAGCCCGGCCGTCGCGACCACCTCGGCGAGCAGGTGGGGCCCGCTCGCGCGCGCGTGCTGGGAGAGCGTTATCAGGGGCCGGGCGAACATGGCGTTGGCCAGCACCGCACCGGCGGCGCAGCCGACGAGCTGCGCGACGACGTAGAGTCCCGCCTCAGACCAGGCGAGCCCGCCGAAGGCGGCGTCCACGAGCGACACCACCGGGTTGAAGTGGGCCCCGGAGACCGGCCCGAGCATCAAGATGAGCGCGAAGAGCCCTCCGGCCGTGGCCGCCGCGTTCTCGAGCAGCTCCAGGCCCACGTTGTAGGGCGAGAGGGTCTGGGCCGCGATGCCCGAGCCGATGACGACTGCGGCGAGCAGGGCACTGCCGAGAAGCTCGGCCAGCGCTCGTCGCCACAGCGGACCCGCCGCGTCGGCTCGCTCGTCAGTCTCAGTCACGCCGGGGCGAGGGCGAGGCGACGGCGACCGGGCTCGGCTCGGAGCAGCACTCGGCGCCAACCTGCGACTCGGCGAGGACCACGTAGGTCTCCCAGCGTGTCGCGTCGGGCCCGTGCACCCACACCTTGTCCTGCACGGCGTAGCAGCAGCTGGTGGATTCCTCGACGTCCACGTCCCAGCCGATGTCACGGAAGCGCTGGGTCGCCGCGGCGACGTGCTCGCTGGTCGTGACCTCGACGCCCAGGTGGTTGATCGAGCCTGGTGCGCCGGCGCCCTCGATCAACACGAGCTTGAGGGGCGGACTCTCGATGGCGAAGTTGGCGTAGCCGGGGCGGACCTTGGCCGGGGCGGTGTCGAAGTAGGCGGAGTAGAACGCGACCGCCTCGTCGAGGTCGGCGACGTTGAGGGCGAGTTGCAGTCGGGCCACGGCGAGATCTTCCTGTTAGATTGACTCTGGTCGATGGGAAGTCTGCCCGATACATCGATGCCTGTCAATAGGAGTTTCCGTGAGCGGACGCCGGCTCGAAGTTGTCGATGACGACGCGCTGAGCTGCACCCCACTCAGCCGCGAAGCCCTCTCCGAGCACGAGGCCGTTGACGTCGCCCGCGTCTTCGCGGCCCTGTCGGACCCGGTGCGCCTGCGGCTCCTCTCTCTCGTGGCCTCGGGCGACGAGGTGTGCAGCTGCGACCTCGAGGGACCACTCGGCAAGAGTCAGCCGACCGTCTCGCACCATACGCGTGTGCTGGTCGAAGCTGGACTGATCCAGGGTGAGCGGCGTGGGCGGTGGGTCTGGTGGCGCGCGGTGCCCGAGCGCCTCGCTCAGGCGGCCGCGATCCTCGCACCGTGAGGGGACTGCTCGGTCGATAGCCCCACTCGCGTGAGGCGCCGGGCGCACCAGCACGACGTCACCGGGTTCGAGGCTGGCCGACACGCGCGACGGCACGCGACGTCGCGGGCCCCCACGCGAGCCCCACGAGCTCGTCGGGTTGGTCCTCGTCCTCGCCCTTCACCTGGCTCAGCGGCGTCGCACGACACGCGCTCGCCCGCCGGGCCTTAACCGCGCGACGCCAGGTGGGTTCTGACACGTTCCTGGCGCTGAGCGCGCGGAGCAGTCTCATCTCAGGGATCGTCGACTGGTGACGTCGACACCCCCACGTCGTCGCCTTGCTCGCTAGCGCACCGGCGATCTTCTCGTTCTGGCACCGTCTCTCAGGGCTGTTCTTCCTCGTGGCCCTGGTGCGACACGTCGGGCACCGGCGTCGACACCTGCGCACGGCGTGCTTGAACTGAGCCCCGGGCTTCGAGCTCGCACTCCGCCGACTCGGCCTCGAGCAGCGCACTCTTCAGCTCCGGGCCCCAGCGGTAGCCGCCGAGCTGGCCGTTGGCGCGCACGACTCGATGACACGGCACGACGAGTGCGAGACGGTTGGTCGCGCAGGCTCGCGCGACCGCCCGCGCCGCGCGCGGCTCGCCGATCTCGCGCGCGACATCGGTGTACGAGCGCGTCTCGCCGGCCGGGATGCGCCGCAGCGCGGCCCAGACGCGCGCCTGGAAGGCGGTCGCCGACACGTCGAGGGGCAGCTCGCGCCCGGCGTCGCGCCCGTGCGCCAGGCTCGCGACGGCGAGCGCGGCGCCGGCCAGCTCCTCATCGGCGCGCTCGACGCGCGCGCGAGGGAACTCGTTGCTCAGACGTGCGATCGCCGCGGAGTCGGCGACGCCGAGGTGCACCGCGCAGAGCCCGGCGTCGCTGGCCGCGATGACGGCGGGGCCCGCCACGGTGTCCACGACGGTGTAGCGCAGCACGTGGTCGGCCCCGCCGCGTCGGTACGCATCGGGGGCCATGCCCAACGTGGGCCCCACCGTCTCGTAGAAGCCGCGGCTCGAGGCGAAGTCCGCGGCGTAGATCGCGTCGACGACGCGCCGCGCGCCCCGAAGGGCCGCCCGGGCGCGCCCGACGCGCACGGCGGAGGCAAACGCTCGTGGTGTGGTGGCCACGACCTCGTCGAAGGCACGGTGCAGCTGGCGCTCACTGGTCCTCGCCACGTTGGCCAGCTTCGTGACGCTGAGGGTGCCGCCCGCGAGCAGCTGAGCGCTACAGGCCAGCACCACGCGCTCAAAGTTGAGGTCGGGTGGGCTGGAGTCAGGCCGGCACCGCCGGCACGGGCGGAACCCCGCCCGTTGGGCCGCGGCCGCGTCGGCGAAGAAGGTCACGTTCTCGCGCCGCGGTCGCCGTGAGGGGCACGAGGGTCGACAGAAGACGCCCGTCGTGCACACGGCGTAGACCAAGCCGTTCGTTGACTCCTCGCGGGCGAGCACCTTCTCCCAGAGCTGGTCGGAGTTCATGCTGAGCAACCTACCGAGGAGACTCGCACTCGTCACTCCGCTTTCGGCCAGGGAATCGACAGTGAACTCAGCCCACGGTCCGGCCGCGCTGAGACGCGTCCGGGGAGCCACCCCGGGGCCCTTCGCTCACCGTCGCGGGGAATCGAGCGCAGAGGGCTCACTGTGAGCGGCACACTGGTCGTTGAGCCCGAGCGCGCCACGCGCTCTAAGACGCCACGGTGCCTCGCTCACTCACCGGGCCCCTCGGAGGGGTCCGTCGGGCCCGGTCGATGGCGAGCTGACGTGACGAGTCGGGTGCGGCGGGCCCAGGTCCACAGAGCGACGTCGTACGCACCCTTGACGACACCGGCGACGACGAGTGGGGCGCCGATGCTGAAGCCCTGCAGAGTGCCCGCGATCACCGGACCGACTGGACGCACGGCGTAGCGTGCGGCGTTGGTGAGCGCGGCGGCATCGGAGCGCTCCTCGGGACGCGTGATGGTCATGACCAGCGCCTGGCGCGTCGGCACGTCCATCTGCGAGAGCGTGGTTCGAGCGATCAAGAGCGCCGCGGCGGCGGGGAAATGTGGAGCGAAGGCTACGAGGACGAGCAGGGCGTTGCTGGGAAGGTGGGTGAAGACCATGGTTGGCACGAGTCCCAGACGCCGTGCCACCACCGGTGCGAGGAGCACGGCGCCGGTCTGGACGATCGACAAGGCGAAGAACAGGACGCCGACCTCGCTGAGCGACGCGTGATAGCGCTCAGCGAGGTAGTAGGACAAGAAGCTCGTCGTGACGAGGCCGCCCCCGCCCGCGTCCAGGGCGAAGAGCGTGGCGAGGTCACGCACGACCGGTGAGCGGTGCCGACGCGCGTGGGCGCGGCGCGGAGTGTCGACAGCGGCCTCGACGCCCGGGCTGAGGCGTAGGGCGATGAGAACGCCTCCGACGCCGACGGGCACAAGGATCAAGAAGAGGAACGGACGATTCGCCGCGTGGGGGAGCAGTCGGCCCGCCCCAGCCGTCGCCAGCGCACCGAAGGCGCCCGCCAGCGAGCCAGCGGCGTTGTACCACCCGTACGCGTGCGCAGTACCCGCGTCCTCGCGGGCCAGCATCACCTGCTCCAACGTCGTCGCCGCGCCGTTGTCGACGGTGTCCGTCGACAAGGTTCCGGTCAGGCCGAGTGCGCCCAGCACCAGAAGCGGTGGGTGCAGCGCGACGACGACGCCCGCCACCGCCAGTGCTGTATAGAACAGGGCGTAGCACCGGCGCCGCCCCAACCGGTCGGCGACGGCACCCACCACCAGAGACGCGATGGCGCTGCCGGCGATCACGAGTGCCAGCAGGAGCCCCGCACGCAGCGCGCCGACGTGACGCGCGCTCAGAGTGGCGCCAAGGATGACCGCGCTGAATCCGTAGCCGAAGGCTCGCAGGCCCTGACTGGCCACCAGGAGACGTGCGTCAGTGCCGAGGGGATGAGCCACGTGCCCATCTTGCTTGGTGGGCCCGAGCGCGGCGTCGTCTCGTGGCGCTCGAGACAGAGTGCGTCCCGGCTAGCGGATCACCACCTCGCGCGGGCACGGACGTGGGTCTCGCCCGTGACCTGAAGTGATGACGCGGTGCCGGACCACTCCCGGGAGTTGAGGACGCGGCCGGGAGGTCGGGCTCACTCGAAAGAACGTAGGCGCACCTGATTCATCGACACCGTTGCCGAGGCGCGTCACGAACTCTCGGAGGGCTTGAGGCATCACCGCATCAGCGCACGGCCTTCGAGATGGCGCAATCAGCGCTGAAACGTTCCCGTGATGCGACCTCGTCCGATGACGGGAGACGACACCTGCGACAGAACGTCGCGGGGCTTTAACTGGCCGAGCTCGCTTCCACTGGAAGGGTCGGTGATCGGCTCTGAACAGGCGAAGAGCTGGAACGTGTATCGGTGGATGCCACTGCCCTTGGGTGGGTACGGGCCCTGGTAACCCTGATCGATGGTGGATCTCATGAGTCGTAGTCCGGGGACGGGAGCGACCTCTGACAGCGCACCCGCGGCAAGCCGGTCTGGTGAGGTCAGCAGAGTGGGATCAAGGATCGCGAGGCAGTGAACGAAGGGCTTGCCGAGTGGAACATCGAGGTCCTCCATGACGAGCACAAGAGTGGCGGTTTCCGGTGGCAGAGCACCCCAAATCAAGCTCGGGGAGCGATTCGTTCCGCCGACCCGGGGGCTGGCGCACTCCAGGGGGAGGCTCTCACCATCGTTGAACTCCGGACTCGAAATACTCAGTACCTCGGGGCCCTGAAGATTCGGGCGGTTCCACGCTGAGTCTGCGTCACCCGCATGACGATTGGAGGTGAGTCGATTTAATATGCCCACGGAGCCCCCCCTCTAGATGTCCGCTGCGGCACGTCGCACCTGATCATAACCGTTGACACTCTCGCGCGTGGGTCGCGCCACGGCACTCAACTCGCGCTGGCGTCCGGTCAACGCCTAGACGATCCCGGGGCTGCCCCAGGTTTAGTTGACCTGTTGGGTTGATAGTTCGGGGTCTCTTTCGCGACCCGTGTAGATGGTTTCACATTCGATCGGCGTGAGCTTGCGAGGTTCCTGATGCGCGCGCGCCTCGCCCAGCTCGGCCTGCTCACTCCTCGAGAGACCAGACTTCGCGGCCTCGTCGATCTCGGCCCGCGTGGCCCACCGAAACAGGCACGACTCGAAGTCCCCGAAGCGCGTAGCGAAGAGCTCTTGGCATCTCGTGTCGACGGGCGAGCGCCACGACGTCTCGGCGGAACTCTCTGGGGTGGGCACGGAGCACGCTGGCTCCTCTTCGCGAGCGGTTGCTCGCACGGCTCGACGTCAACCCCTGATGGAGCGTTCCCGGACTCTGTGACACGAGAGTAGGTGCGTCGGGGCGTCCTACCCGACCCCTGCACGGAACGTCGTCCAGCGCGTGGCGCCATCCACGGTGTCGACGATCAGGTTCGAGGAAGACGCCATGCCCACCCCTCGCTGGGAGTTGAAGAATTGGAGGCTCGTCACGCCATCGCCGTTGTTCCACGTGGTGCCGTACGTGGACGACCAAGAGTGACCTCCGTCGTGACTCACGTTCAGTCCACTTCGCAGTCCCGACTCCACAACGAGCGAGTCGCTGGGTGCCGCCAGGGCACCGAGATAGCCGATGATGAGCGGTCCTCGACACGACGACAATCTCGGCGGACACTGGCTCATGGTGGTCCACGTCAGCCCTTCATTCGTCGAGCGAACCACTGACTTCTCCTGACTGCCCGCGCTGGCTTCGCCAGCACATGCGGCGATCACGGTGCCCGAGGGAGTGACCGCGAGCATGTCGGTCATGGCGGGAATCGCGCACACGATGTCGTGTCGTATCCACGAGCGTCCGGCATCACTGGTCACCCACGTCGGAATACGTCCGCTGCGGATGCTCCCGGCGATGAAGGGCTCTATGGAGTACATCGCCCGTTGTGCCCCGAGACGAGCGAGGAGCGTCTGCCCCAGGGCCGAGGGGTTGATCGAGTCCGCCCTCACGTAGGAGTGTCCCGGAAGGATGCGAGTCACGGGCCAGGTGCGACCACCATCTAAGGACTGCAGCATTCTCAGCGGGCAGAGGAGATCTCCCGCCAGATCCTTCGGTGTGCACATTGCCTTGATCATCCAGACGGAGCGACCTGCTGGCGCGATGGTCACGATTTGACCTGGCGTTGCGACGTGGGTCCACGTCGCGCCGTTGTTGTGAGTCTCGTAGAGATTGGGTCCATAGAAGAAGCCATCACCGACCCCGTCGAATATGAGAGTCGTCGCGTCCTCGACGTTCGTGCAGTTCCAGGTGCGAATCGTCGAGAAGTCGCTGAAGTGATGACCTCCGTCGGTCGTGCGGCCGATGAAATCGGTGCACGTTGCGGAGTTGGAGGTTGCCGAAGTGGTGCTTCGGATGACGGCGCCGTAGCCATCAGTGGGGGTGGAGAACCAGATTGACGTCAGACGTCGCTGGGTGGACCTCGTAGTCGCACCCGCACTGGCTGTGGTCGCGAGAAGGGTTACGGCGACCAATGCCAGAGATACTGGAATCCGAAATCGCACGGGTTGGCCCTTTCAGAGTCTGGATCGTCCATGGCCAGGAGGTCCCTGCCGCCTCACCGTAGTTTGGTGTGGCCGAGCTGTGGTTACTGCGTCATCGATTCGGTGTCCAGGTCCCGATCGACCCATCGCGACGACACTGCGCGAGATCTCCACCCTCTGAGTGATCGAGCGCATCGACTCGTCCTCGCTGAGGTGGAGGTGCCTGAGTGACGCCCAGTTCTCCAAAGTGATCATCTTCCCGACTTGGCTAGGTGGCTCACTTTTCGCGCGGCGTCGACACTCGTGCCGCCCGCCCCCCGGGGTTCGTGGCCCTGATTTTCCTGAGCAGACGGGGTCAACTTTCGTCAAAACCCCATGGCGGGGAGTTGACCAAAAGGCGGAAGGCCATGCGTGTTGCGGAGACTGTGTGATGGGTGCCGGGCGCGCCCGCACGATTCGAGCGATTCTCACCACACAGTCTCTTGTGATGTCGCGCGTCGTCACGTCCGAGGTGTCGAGCTTCCACGGTCGCGGCTGGCCCGGGTGCTCTGGAGAGTGCGAAGGACCAGGCGACGGCGCAGTACATCTGCGGGGCTCGGGCCGGCAAACTCCAATGCGTCGGCTGCCCGTTGGGGGCGGACCCGCCGACCGGACCCCGTGCTCCCCGGCCTTGTTCGCAGGCGACCACGGTGGTCGCGGGTGCCGCACTCGTCAAGCTCGCTCAGCGCGACTACTGGGCAGCCCCGAGTGGCAGGCCTCGTACGGCCGACGGGCCCACGTCGAGAGCATCTTCGGGAACTTGCCCGCCCCGAGCACCCAGAACATCCGGCGCGGCCTCTGTCGCGTCATGGGTCTGATCAAGACGACCCTGATGCTCGCCTTCGAGGTGATGGCCGCCAACCTGCGCCTGGTGCGCGAGTGGGCCAGGGCAACTGGCGAGAACTCCGACCCGCTCCACGAGCCTTTCCCCGAGGACTTCGGCTTCGAGGCGATCGACGCCGAGGGCAACGTCTGGCCCGTGGCGGCCGACGACCCCAGCCCGCCGGGCAGCTAGTCCGTCTTCACCGTCACTCTCAGCCTCGCGGGACCTGACACGTCCGACGAGGCTCTCGCGGGTCTCGTGCGACTCTCCTGACGCCGCCGCGCACCGCTGAACTCGCCGGGACCACTCGCCGGCGTCTCCAGAGCTCCCCGCAGGTCGCCCGGCCCTCACGCCACGACCTTCGTCACCGTGTGGGTCCGATTCTCGTCAAGACCCCATGGCGGGGAGTTGACGAAAAGGCGGAAGACCATGTGGCTAGCGGGAACCGTGTGGCAGGTTCTGGGCGCGCCCACACGATTTGAACGAATCTCACCACACGGTTTCGTCTGATGCCGGGCGCCGCCGCGTGAGATGTGTCGGTCCTGAACGGTCAGCCGCTTTGAGGGACTCTGCCGACTTGTAATGAAAGTGGCACCTCGGGTGTAAACGGGTTAGCACTATGGGACAGGGACCTCGACCAGCGAAGCCGCCAGACGGCGCGACACATCGCCGGTTCGAGCAGTTCTACCGAGACAACTTCTCAGCCCTCTCTCGGTATGTCGCTCGTCGAGTGCCTTCGAGTTCACGCGACGAAGTGGTCGCGGCGGCGTTCGTGGCCGCGTGGAAGAAGTTCGCCTCGGTGGATGCTCCGTCGCTGCCCTGGCTCTATCGGATCGCGAGCTTCGAGGTATCCCACGAACGCCGTCGCCTTGGCCGCGCGCCGGTGTCGGTCGAGCTGCCCGACCTGCGAGCAACGGATGAGTTCGACCTCGAAGACGTCATCGACATCTCGAAAGCCTTCACAACACTGAGTCCCAGTGACCAAGAGGTCTTACGCCTCATCTACTGGGAAGGCCTGTCGCGTTCCGACGCCGCCGAGGTCCTGGGATGCTCGGTCAACGCCCTCAACGTCCGCCTTCACCGTGCTCAAGCCCGCCTGCGCATCTCCGTTCCGAGTCGCGTGTCGTCCAGCGACTCGTCCGCCCCTCAAGCACCGCAGTACAAGGAGGAATCATGACCACCACCTACCTCGAAGAGCTGTTGCGAGCCATCGATCCCGCCAGCGAGAACCAACCCAGCGACGCCGAGATCGATGCGATCTGGCTCCAGGTTCGCGACCAGATCGAAATGCCTCCAGTTCGTGTCCGTAGGCGTGCGCGTCGCTACTGGGGTGCGAGCCTCAGCGGCGTGGTGGCGGTGGCGGTGACGTTGGTGATCGCACTCAGTGGGACGCCGACCAGTGCGCTGGCCGCGACGCTCAAAGCGGCGGCGAACCAGAGCGCCCCCCAGGCGGCCTTTCCACCTCTCGGGCCGGGCCAATACTACTTCCAGCAGTCCAGCATCTCTCTGACGTGTCAGGTGAGTAGCCCTGCGATGAGCTCGGGTGAAGCGCCGCTCACCTATGTCGCGGACGGGACAGTCCAGAGCTGGACGGCCAGCGATGGATCTGGTCGGGTGGTGATCACGCCGACCCCGGTCGATGCCGGCGGCAGTCACTTCATCTCCCCGTCCGACGAGGCCCGATGGATCGCCCTTGGCCGACCCTTCATTCCCTGCGCGTTGTCCAACTCATCGAACCAGCTCGGCGGCAATCCGGCCAACACCAACAGCGCGAGTAGTTACGGTGGATACGCCTCGACGGTCAGTGGCTACTCGGGGTTTGGCATGACGCTCGCGTCCTCTCCTCAGACAACACTGGTGTTGTCGTCGGCCAACGTGAACAACCTGCCCCAGAGTCCGGCCGGAATCTTGGCGCTTTTGGCCGCCGGACGCCTTGGCGTTGACGGCTCCGTCAGCGCGACCTCCGGAGCCTGTCCTATCAGCGACGGCACGAGTACATCGTCGGTCGGCTGCTCGGCGAGTGAGCAGTTGACGATCCTGGAGCAGTTGTTGCAGCTCCCGGACGCGTCGGCAAAACTCGGCTCCGCTCTCTACCAGGTCGTCGAGAACTTGCCGGGCGCCACGTTGGTCGGACCGGTCACCCTCTCATCTGGGGCGACAGGAACTGAAGTCCAGGTAAGTCTGAGCCCCAATGAGACGTTCCAGGTCGTACTCGATCCATCGAACGGCCATCTGGTCTCATGTGCAGAGCTCATAACGGCAAATGGCGTGACGTCGCAGATTGGTTCGATCGACTACGGCCCGGTCGTGATCGCCCAGGGCCAAGGGATCGTCCCGACCCAGAGAGCAGGAGCGTAGGCGCGGCTGCGCCTGATTCCTCGCTGACCTCGTCCCGGTCAGTCTCCGCCAGCAGACTTGGTGAGGTCGCGGAAGACTTCGGGATTGGGCGTCGTGTGGGTGTCCCGGGCCCGCTGCATCTCGGCGAACGCCGCGTCCCACCGCGAAGGCTGCTCCGGGACAGGGCTTTGATTGGATTGTCTGCGATCGTTCTCCATAACCCCTCCTATGGTGCGACCATACCAGTCACAAGCAAGACAATGGCCAGTGCCAACGACGTCGCGGCCCAGCCAACACAAAGATCCTTGGATCTGAGCCGTCCCTCATTTCGGGTCGCCGCCTGTGCGTCGGCCTCCAGAAGGACGTCCTCCGTGATCGTGGTGTCCGCCGTATTCACGATTCGGTGCAGCAGTTGTTCGAGTTCCACGGGCTCTCTGCCGGGCCTCTTCGTCATCAACGCCACCACGGCCAGCACGACCGACAATCCCGCAAGACAGACGCCCACCTTACCCACGGGCTTCGCATCGAGGCCCACTACGATGCCCGCCAGAGTGGTCACCACTCCGCCGAGACCGGCGAACACTCCAGCAGTGGCATTCAGCGAGTCCGCCCTCGAGATTTGGTCTGACAGAAGAGTGTCAAAGACCCCCGCGGCGATACGGAAGGGCTCGCGGTCAACTGATCCAGCAGCCTGATCTGACATCGCCTTGGAGCATACGCAGCGAGTGTTACATGTTGCCCACCTGCCAACTCGATTCGCCTGCGGGAATCAGAACTCCGCGTAGATCTCGTTAGGCGGGGATACGCCAAGAAAGCTCAATGAGATTGTGCGGTTCCTACCGCCGCCAATAGATGCGCTTCTGCCGCCGGCAGTACTTGCCGATCCAGTCGGTACGCGCAGCTCCACGCTCTACGGCACGATCGAGGGCCACGGGACCAGCGAGGGCTAGGAGCAACCACGCGAATGAGAGCAGGCCGTTGCCGGCCGTTGCAGCGGCCGCCACGAAGATCATGAACCAGAGTCCGGCAAAGATCAGTAGCAAGTCACTCCTCCCGCTCGCCCTAGTGATACACCGGGCAGCTTGGTACGAGACCAAGCCCGCTGTCGCAGAGGTCGGCTGAGGCTGCGACCCGCGAGGTGCCGGTGGGCACTGGGGAGGCGGATGCGTAGATCTGGCTTCGGCCGGGGCCAGGAAAGAGGTCTTGGGCGAAGCTGATCTGGTCACCGCCGACTATGCGATCGTGTGCTCCGTAGTAGACGAGATAGAGGGTGCCGTCGGGGGCGAATCCGTTCATCGCGCTCGATGAGTAGGGATCGGACACCCGCACTTGGGCCGATGGCAAGGCGGAGCGTGTGATTGTGGCGCTCAGAATCGACGGGAGAGTGATGCGAGACACGGTCGCTCGATCAACTCTGACGGTGACGAGCATGGAGCGGGGCCTGGGGTTTCCGCTAGTTGTTCCGCTTACATAGAAGGCCCCCTTAGGCGGTATGCCGTCTAGTGTGACGTGGTCCGGCACCCAAGAGCCGCCCAAGGCTCGAAAGGAGATCGTCACATCAACGCCTACGGCACTCAGGCGGTGTGACGTGTTGCGAAGTTCGAGTCCGAACGCGACGTCCGTTGCGCCGAACTGGTGAACCTTGGCGGAGTAGCCCTGGGCGACCACCCGTACGAGCGCCGACGTGCGCACCTTGGAGGGCGATGATGCTGCACTTGGGAAGGAAGTAGCGAGCGCGCCGACCAGTACGAGCGACGCTGCCATGCCGACAGCCCAACTTCGCGCCAACGCGCCGCTGTCCTTGTTGCCCCGTCGCAGTGCACTCACTAGAGACCCACCGTATCTACATGGAGATCGATGCGCTCGGCACCAATGTTCGTGCGACTGCAGCATCCCACGCCTGGGGAACCTTTCTTCCCCATGACTCACACCGCCGAGGAACTCAACCTCTATCAACCGAAGGCTCTGAGTCCTGCTCAGTGGGATCTCGCCCGCCCCGGTGCCGTTACCGTGGTCTCGCGGGCCACGGCGAACACGCCCGCCACCGCGCGCTCCCTGCTGTCGCTGCTCGCGAACTATCTCGCTTGGCATCCGCTGTGGGACCGGGCGGTGGAGCCGGATCTCGCCGCCCTGCTCGCTCAGATCCACATTGACGCCTACGTCGCCTCATCAAGTCGGCACCGCAACGCTGGGGCAGGGCTGCGCCGCCTATCACGATGCGTCGGCGCTATGCCCCAGCGTTCGACCACTCCGAGTAAGCGCCCGCCCGTCGGCGCGACGGCGTTCTGGCGTGCCGTGGCCGGTCGTGGGCCTCTGACGGCACTGGTGGTGGCCAGCCGTCGCTGCGGGCGAGTCCTCACTCCGCGCACCTTCACCGACGTGGCGGCCAGCCTGATCGAGGAGGCCCCCGATCTCGCTGACCTGGTGGCGGGGTGTGCGCGAGAGGGCGATACCGGCACGGTGAGCGTGCTTCATGATGTCGCTCGGACCTTGCGGAGTCTGTCCGACGGCGAGCCGGTGGGGGGCGAGGTGAGTTCCCGGACGGCCCGCCCGAGTCGGACCACGAAGACCTCGACTCGCACGCCCTCACGCACCGCGGTGCTGCGCCAGGCACGCGAGGCCCGTCGTCGGCGTGAAGAAGCCCGGGTCCTCGCCGAAGTGGGGCCGACGGCGAAGTCCCTCGACGAACTGACGGCGCCTCTTCCAGCCATCGAGGAGGCGATCGCCGCCTTCCGGCCCTACCGCTTCTCCGACACCGACTGGTCGCTCGTCGAGGAGACGACGCGCACGCTGCTGCGCGCCTACGGCCCACCGAGCGTGACCTGGGTTCAGACCCAGGCCGGGGTGATCGCTCGCTTCTGTCGTTGGGTGGCGATGCGACCCGAGCGGATCCAGCGCGGCGAGGTTCTTCGTGCCGACGAGACCCTCGAGGCCGGGCTCATTGACGTCTATCTCGCCGGGCCGCTCGCCAACGTGCCGGACTCGAGCCGAGCGACGGCGCGCTCCTTGGTGCGCCGAGCGACACGGAATCTCTCACCTTTGCCCACGGGGTCCATCGCCTATCACCCCGTGAATCCCCCCTACAGCCCGGCCGAGTGCGCGGCGTTCCTGCGCCTGGCGCGCCTGCAGCCGACCGCCGCGACGCGTCGGGGGATGTCCTCGCTCGTGGCGCTGGGCCTCGGGGCCGGGCTCTCCTCTCAGGAGCAGCGCGAGGTCAGCGACGAGCGGGTTCACGAAGTCGACCTCGACGGCGAGAAGGTGCTGGTGGTCAACGTGCCGGGCCCCCGTGCGCGTCGGGTCGTGGTGCGCGCGCCCTACGACGACCTGCTGCGCGAGGCGATCACTCTGCACCGCGAGCAGGGCCGTAGGGCTAACCAGCCGTTGTGCGGCACCAAGGTGGATCGCCACAACGCCAGCGGTACGGTCACCGGCTCCGCACGCACCGCGTTCGGCGTTGGCGTCGAGATCGACCCGGCGCGACTGCGCTCGACGTGGCTGGTGGCCCTCATGAGCGCAGATCTGCCCCTCGGCGTCTTGCTCAAGGTCTCCGGACTGCGCAGTGCCCGTACACTCGTCGATCTCCTGCCCTACTGCCCGGAGCCCTCGGAGGAGGCGGTGCTCGCAGCGCTGCGCGCCGCGGGGGAGAGGTCGGTCAACTCGTGATCCGGCTCTGCGAGTACCGACTGGTCGCGGGCGCGATCCAGCGCAGCGGCGTGGCCCGCGAGATCGAGCAGTTGCTCTCGCCCGAGGGCAAGGGCCGCCCGCGCGGTCTGTCCGTCGAGGTCTTCCTCGCGGGCGCCGTCCTCACGGCGAGCCGATCGCTGCCTCTCACCTTCACCAACATCTACGCGACGCTGACTCGCGAACTGTCGTCCTCGCTGCAGAACGCGATCGGCGTGCGCGTGAAGGACGATCCGGCGATGATGTCGCGACCCATCTCCATCCGTCAGGTGCGCTACGTCATGGAGGCCATCGAGCGCCGCCTCGTCTACACCTCAGCGAGCGCCCCCGAACTCGACGACGCGTTGCGCGACACGCGGCGCGAGCGCTTCGAGGCGATCGTCGATCAGCTCATCGGCGCGATGATCCCGGCCAACTACGCGAAGACCGTCTCCATCGCCGTCGACGGCTCGGGCGTCGAGTCCTTCGCCAAGTCCAAGCGGCGCGCGAAGGATGTTGCCGGCGCCGCGAGCGACGAGCTCGAGGGTGAGGGTGAAGAGGACGTCGCCGACAACGAGCGCTCGAAGTACGACTACTACTCGGCCGACCCCGATGCCCGCACGGGATATCGCACCCGGACCTACGACTCCAAGTCGAAGTACAACCACGGCTACGAGCTGACTGCGGCGGTGGCGGTGCCGCGCGTGGGCGGTCCCGACATCGGACCGAAGCTCCTACTCGCCATGCGGGTTCAGCCTTCGGCAACGGATGTGACCACGCCAGCGATCTCAACCCTGGAGCAGCTCCTGGAGCGAGGCTTTGACATCAACGAGGTCATCGCCGACCGGGGCTACTCCTACAAGAAGCCCAAGGACTGGGCCGAGCCGCTTCGCGCCCTGGGCCTCGGTCAGGTCCAGGACATCCACCCGGCCGACCACGGTCCCCGCGACGCGAACGGTGTGCTGATGATTGACGGCGTACCGCACTGCGAGAGGACAC
>JAJXUK010000065.1 GCA_021782915.1 Actinomycetes bacterium
CTTCGATCTCCACGTCTCACCGCACCCACGGCCACGTCCAGGAGGTGATCATCCAGAACTTCCTGCCCAAGGCGCGCACCGCGATGGCCCACGAGGCGCCCGCGAGCGAGGAGGAGTTCTACTGGACGATCGCGGTCGCTCGGATCATCCTGCCCGCGGACGTGCACCTGCAGGCTCCGCCGAATCTGAGCGATGACCCCGCTCGACTCCTCGACTTTGGCATCGACGATTTCGGCGGCATCTCGCCGGTGACCATCGATCACGTGAACCCCGAGCGGGCCTGGCCGGCGGTACAGACCCTGAGCGAGCAGTGCGCACAACGAGGACGGCACCTGGTGGCCCGCCTGACGATCTACCCGGAGTTCGCCCGGCGCGCGGAGCGCTTCGTCGATGAGCGGGTGCGCCCCAGCGTGCTCGCGGCGGCCGACGCGAACTTCCTCGCTCGGGCCGACGAGTGGAGTCCCGGCCTGGATGCGCCGCCACCTGCGGCACCGGCGAGGCAGGTTCGCACCGACTCGGTGCGCGCCATCCTGGCGCGCTACGCGCCCGGCTACGAGTTCACGTCGGCTGAGCTTGTCGCACTCTTCAACGCGCGTGGGGGCGACTATCACGCGGTGCGAGAGCTCGCCGACGCCACCCGCGCCACGCTGGTCGGCGATGACGTCACCTTCGTCGTCAATCGCAACATCAACTACACGAACGTGTGCACCTTCAAGTGTCGCTTCTGCGCGTTCTCCAAGGGCCCCCTGTCGCTCAACCTGCGCGGCGAGCCGTATCTGCTGGGTTTGGACGAGATCGCCGAGCGAGTCCGTGAGGCCGAGGAGCGAGGGGCCACGGAGGTCTGCCTGCAGGGCGGCATCCACCCGAACTTCGATGGTGAGTACTACGTGGACGTGATCGGCGCCGTGCGAGCCGGTTCGCAAAGTATTCACATCCACGCCTTCAGCGCCCTCGAGGTCTTCGAGGGCGCACGCCGCTCCGGGGCCAGCCTCGAGGACTACCTGACCCGACTGCGAGACGCGGGACTGAAGACACTGCCTGGCACGGCGGCCGAGATCCTCGATGACGAGGTGCGCGCGGTGCTGTGCCCGGACAAGATCACGAGCGAGCAGTGGCTCTCCGTTCACCGCGCGGCCCATTCGGTGGGGCTGCACTCGAACGTCACGATCATGTTCGGCGCCATCGAGACCCCGGAGAGCTGGGCGCGGCACCTGATGCTCACCCGAGACCTGCAGCGCGAGACGGGGGGCTTCACCGAGTTCGTGCCCCTGCCCTTCGTGCACATGGCCACCCCGCTCTTCCTGCGCGGGCGTGCGCGCCGGGGGCCGACCTATCGCGAGACCGTGCTGATGCACGCGGTGGCTCGCCTGCACTACGCGACCCTGATTGACAACATCCAGGTCAGCTGGGTGAAGATGGGAGTCGAGGGTGCGCGCGACATCCTGGGCGCGGGCGCCAACGACCTCGGGGGCACCCTGATGGACGAGAACATCTCCCGCGCCGCGGGCGCGGCCCACGGCCAGGAGATGGACACCGCGGCACTGCAGCGACTGGTCGAGCCGCTCGGTCGAACGCTTCGCCAGCGCGGCACGCTCTACCAGACGATCTAGATGTCTGAGTACGTCGACGCCTTCGTCAACGCCGTCATCGCCGACTTTCCCGACGCGCGGGCCCACAGCGCCCAGCTGCGTCAGTTGGCTCAGACGGTGGCCGAGCTGGCCCAGCGTCGTTCGAGCAGCGAGGATCTGGGCATCGCCGTCTCGGCCCTGAGCGAGCTGGTCAGGGCGGCCGAGATGTTCAGCCCGTGGCGCGAGCACCCCAAGGTCACCGTCTTCGGCTCAGCCCGCGTGACGCCACAGGATCCGCGCTACGCCATGGCGGTCGAGTTGGGCGCCGCAATGGCCGAGCGAGGCTGGATCACCGTCTCGGGTGCCGGTCCGGGCATCATGGAGGCGGCCGCACGCGGCGCCGGGCGCGATCACACCCTGGGGGTCAACATCGACCTGCCGTTCGAGCAGAGCGCCAATCCCTACGTCGACGCCGAGACCCGCCTGGTGGAGACGAAGTACTTCTTCACGCGCAAGGTCGCCCTGACCCGGGAGTCGCTCGGCTACGTCTTCTTCCCCGGCGGACTGGGCACGCTCGACGAGGCCTTTGAGATCTTGACCCTGCTACACACCGGCAAGACCCGGCCCGCTCCCGTCGTGCTCATCGACCGGCCGGGCGGGGGCTACTGGCGAACGTGGCAGGACTTCATGCAGCGTGCCGTCATCGAGACGGGCTACCTGGACGCCGAGAGCGACGCTCTGTACCGCGTCGTCGACTCAGTACCTGAGGCGGTGGAGGCGGTGACGTCCTTTTATCGCAACTTCGTCTCGTTCCGCGTTCTCGGGGCCCGCGGTGTCGTGAGCCTGCACGTCGAGCCGAGCGACGAGCTTCTCGAGAGGCTCTCGCGCGCGGTGGCGCGCTTTGCGCCCTATCGACGCGAGTCTCGGGCCGTCAGCTTCGCCTTTGACGGGCGCAACTACGTGAGTCTGCGCCACGTGATCGACGAGCTCAATCGTCCGTAGCCGTCGCGGCTCCGCGCAGGAGGGCCTCGGCTTTCTGCAGTGAGCGCCGAACCTTCGCCAGACGCCTCTCGAGCTCGCGCGCGGCCTCGTCGTCACCGCGCAGCTGGGAGCGCACGGCGTCGAAGATGGCGTCGCTGATCTCGTGCTCCAATTGTGCTACCTGATCAGCCAGGTTATCTAGCTGTTCCACTAGCTCAACGTGGTGACGCTGAACTCGCCGAGAGCGAACTGGGCGCGTAGCACCTTCTTGTCGAACTTGCCCACGCTCGTCTTCGGGATCGACTCGAGGAAGGTCCAGTGCTCGGGCAGCCACCACTTGGGCACCTGGGGCGCCAGGAAGTCGTGCAGCTCCTCCGCGCTCGCCGTGGCGTCGGGGCGCAGCACCACGCAGCACAGGGGACGCTCGTCCCAGCGCTCGTCTGGCACGGCGATGACGGCCGCCTCGAAGACGGCCGGATGGGCCATGACCCGACTCTCCAGCTCCACCGAGCTGATCCACTCGCCCCCCGACTTGATGACGTCTTTGGAGCGGTCCGAGATCACCATGAAGCCCTCCGCGTCCAGCGTGCCGATGTCTCCGGTCTTGAGCCAGCCGTCATGGAAGCGCTCCGGGGCGTCCACGCCGTAGTAGGCGCCCGCGATCCACGGGCCGCGGATCTCGAACTCGCCGATGGCCTTGCCGTCACGGGGCATCACCTCGCCCGTGTCGTCGACCACGCGAACCTCCACGCCGGCCACGACGCGACCGGCCTTGACCTCGTAGTCGATCTCCTGCTCGCGCGGGGTCCCAGCGGGTGGGATGGCGACGGCGCCGAGCGGACTGGTCTCCGTCATGCCCCAGCCCTGCACCAGTCGCAGGCCGTGGCGATCACGGAAGGCCTCGATCATGTGCCGCGGCACGGCCGCACCGCCGGCGACGATGTAGCGCAGGCTGGAGAAGTCCGCCTCCGGGTCACTCTCGGCGGCGTGCAGCACGTCGTTCCAGATGGTGGGCACGCCCAGGGAGATGGTGGGGCGCAATTCGCGGATCATCTTGATGATGGGCCCGCCCTGCAGGAACATCTGAGGCATGATGAGTTCGGCACCCGAGAAGAAGGACGTGTACGGCGTGCCCCAGGCGTTGACGTGAAACATGGGCACGATCAGCAGGCCGCGATCAGACTCGCAGATCCCGATGGAGTTCGCACTCATCTGGGCTATCGAGTGCAGCCACAGCGAGCGGTGCGAGTAGACCACGCCCTTGGGGTTGCCGGTGGTGCCTGAGGTGTAGCACATGATCGCCGCCTCACGCTCATCCAGCTCGGGCCACTCGAAGCCGGGTCGCTCGGCGCCCAGGAGCGTCTCGTAGTCCAGGGTCTCGCCCAGCGCGCCCGTGGTGTCCGGACCGTTGACGATGATGTGACGCACGGTGGGGATCTGGTCGCGGATCTTGGCCAGGAGCGGTATCAGCGTGTTGTCCACGATGATGACCGAGTCCTCGCCGTGGTTGATCACGTAGGCCAGCTGCTCGGGAAAGAGACGGATGTTGAGCGTGTGCAGGACCGCGCCCATCGAGGGCACGGCCAGGTAGGCCTCCATGTGGGCCTGGTTGTTCCACATGAAGCTGCCCACGCGGTCACCCGACTTGACGCCCAGGCCCGCGAGTGCGGCGGCCAGGCGCTCAGCCCGACGGGAGATCTCGTAGAACGTCGCCTCCTGCACGCCGTCGGGCGTGACGGTGAAGACCTTCTTGTTCGCGTAGAGCCACTCGCCGTGGCTGATGATCCCCTTGATCAGCAGTGGACCATCCTGCATCGTGCTCTTCATCTGTCCCCCTTTCCACACCCGATGCTACAAAGCCCACGGGCAAAGCAGGATGCCCTACCAGGAGATGGCGGCGGGACTCACCGGTTCGGGCAGGTTCGACGCGCCGCGCAGCGTCACGTCGACCGCCGCCGCCGCGCTGCGTCCCTCGGCGATCGCCCACACGATGAGGCTCTGGCCCCGCACCGCGTCCCCGCAGGCGAAGACCGGCGTGCCGGGGACCGCGAGACGCCAGGCGTCGTTGACCGCCAGGGTGGCGCGTGCGCTGAGGCACTCCGGGCCGAGGTCTAGGGCGTCGGACTCCGGACCGAGGAAGCCGGCGGCGATCAGGACCAGGCTGGTGGGAATCTCTCGCACCTCCGCGCTGGCCGCGTCACGCACCCGGATGCCGGTCAGCTCATCGTCACCGAGGAAGGCCAGGGTCTCGGCTCCGAACCAGCGCTCTCCGCCCTCGTCGTGCGCTGACGTGGTCTTGAAGAGCCGTGGCATGGTGGGCCAGGGCTGATCGCTCGGCCGCGTGCTCGGCGGCCGGCTCAGAATCTCGATCTGGGTGACCGAGCGCGCCCCTTGGCGGTGCGCCGTGCCCAGGCAGTCAGCGCCGGTGTCGCCGCCGCCGAGGATGACCACGTCGCGTCCGGCCGCGTCAATCGGTGACCTCGTCGCCTCGCTCACTGCCCGATTAGCGGCCTCGAGGTAGGTCATGGCGGGATAGACACCCGACAGCTCAGCTCCGGGCACGTCGATCAACCGCGGGACGGTGGAGCCAATCGCGAGGACCACGGCATCGAAGTGCTCCTGCAGCTCGCCCAGCGTGGTGCCGGTCGCACCAATGGGCCGCGAGGTGTGAAACAC